>NZ_WWFY01000386.1:0-3754 GCF_009864975.1 Pseudonocardia sp. SID8383 | reverse complement strand
CTCGCACCGCGAGGCCGCCCGGTTCTACGGCCGCGCCGTCGAGCTCGCCGGACGGGCCGGGACCGGCGTCGACGACGAGCTCGCCCTGCGCTGCGCGCTGGTCGCCGAGCTCGCCCGCGGCGGCGACGGCCACACCGCCCTCACCGAGCGCCGGACCGCCGTCGACCAGGCGACGGCCGCCGCACCGCAGTGGCTCGGCGCCGTCCTGACCAGCTACGACACCCCGGTCAGCTGGACCATCCGGCCGGGCCAGAACATCGACGCCGAGCTGATCGACCTCATCGAGACCGAGCTCGCGGCGACCCCGCCCGACGCCGTCGACCGGCGGGTGCGGCTGCTCGCCGCCCTGGTGTTCGAGATCGAGGGGCACGACGACGACCGGGTCCGCTCCGCCTCGGCGGAGGCCATGGCGCTCACCGGGCGCGGCGTCGACCCGCTGCTGTGCTGCCGGGCGCTCAACGCCCGGTTCTTCGCCGTCCTCGCCCCGGACCTGTGGCACGAGCTGGCCCCGGTGGGGGAGGAGCTGGCCGAGCTCGGCGGCCGGGCCGGGCACGCCGGCTACCGCACGCAGGCCCACCACCTGCAGCTCATGGTCGCCGCCGGCCGCCACGACCTCGACGCGGCGACACGGCACGCGGAGGCCGCCGTCGCCGGGGCCCCGGGCGGCCAGCTGGAGTTCACGCTCGGCTGGGCCTACATCTTCTCGGCGCTGCGCGCACTCGTCGCGGGGGAGCTGGACACCGCCGAGGAGCGCTACTCCGAGCTCGCGACCCGGCTGGTCGGTGCCGGCCAGGTCAACGGGGCGCTGATGGGACTGCTGGGGCGGTTCGTCGTGCGGTACGACCAGGGCCGCCTCGGCGAGCTGGTCCCCGAGCTCGAGGCGCTCCGCGACGCGCTGCCGCCGACCTTCGGTGACTTCCTCGCGCTGGCCCACCTGCACGCGGGCGACCCCGTCCGGGCCCGCGAGGTGTGGGCGCCGGACGCGGAGCTGGCCCGCAGCTACTACTGGCTGATCTGGACCTGCGTGCGCGCCGAGGTGGCGGTCGGCCTGGCCGACCGGGACGTCGCCGCGCGGTACCGGGAGCAGCTGCGCCCGTGGACGGGCACGGTCGCGGGGCTGTCGTCGGGCACGATCGCGCTCGGCCCCACCGACCTGGTGCTCGCCGGTCTGGAGGGGCTGCTCGACCCGGCAGGCGGCGGCCGGGTCCACCACCTGCGCGAGGCCGAGCGGGTCGCGGCGGAGCTGGGTGCCCCGGTGTGGCGCGACCGCGCCCGGCGGCTGCTCCCGGCGGCCGTCGCCGACCACTCGACGGCACCGGCTCCCGGGGCTCAGGACGTGCCGAACACCAGCGCACAGCGCCTGCGGTAGCCGCCGCGCAGCAGCCGCTCCATCAGCACGACCACCGGCCCGGCCTCGCGGCGCATCCCGGCCCACTCCTGCGGGGTGGTCACGGCGACGATCCGCGGCAGCATGAACCGCAGGCCCGGCCCGGACTTCTGCACCTGCGCGACGACGGCGTCCCAGTCGTCGGCGGGCACGTGGCGCTCGATCACCGGGAACAGGTCGCGCTCCTCGGCGTCGAGGTGCTCGTCGATCTCGTCGCGGACGACGGCGAGCCGGTCAGCGAGCACGCCCGCCGCCCGCGCCCGGGCCGGTCCCTGCGCCGCGGCGACGACGGCGGCCGCGGCCTCCCGCACCGCGGCGAGCAGCGGGTCGAGGCGGCCGTGGTCGTCGCTGAGCTCGTCCAGGTCGACGGCGTGCCCGGCGTGCCGGGCGATCACCGGCCAGGCGATGTCGTCCTCGGCGGTGTGGTGGCCGTGGATCTCGTGCTCCAGGTGCTCCAGCCAGGTCCGCAGCGCGTGGGCGCGCCGGTCCGGGCAGGGCGCGCCGTCGGCGATCGCGCGGGCGGCGTCGGCGAGCCGGTGCAGGTCGACCCGCATGACGCGGTGGGCGAGGGTGATGCCGACCAGGTCGGCGGTACGGGTGTCGCGGGCGGTGGTCACCGGGATCTCCTACGGGTTCGGGGCGGTCGGTCTCTCGACACCGCAGACGGTGCGCCCACCCGCCGGCCGGGGACTTGCACTTCACTTGTGCCACCGTTCGCCCGGCTCTTGACCGGCCGGCCAACCAAGAGTAGACCGGAGGTATCCCCACAGGGACCTCACAGGAGAAGGTGACTGACGATGGCTGGGACCACTGGTCGTACCTGGCAGCGGTGGCAGGACTGGGCCGCTCTCGTGATCGGTGTGCTGACGGCCCTCTCGCCTCTCGTGACGACGACGAACGCCGCCGCCGCGTGGACGATGGTCGTACTGGGCGTGGTGCTCGCCGCCACGTCGCTCTGGTCGCTCGCCGTGCCCGGCTCGGTGGCGAGCGAATGGGTGCACGGTGTGCTCGGCGTGCTGCTGTTCCTCGCCCCCTGGGTGATGGGCTACAGCGCGCTGACCGGGGCGTCGTGGACGTCCTGGGTGGCGGGTGTCCTCGCGGTCGTCGTGGCGGCCTCGGCGCTGCCCGCGGCGAACGCGGAACACCGCACGCTCGCCACGCACTGACCGTCCGGCAGCACGACGACCAGGTGAGGGGCCGCGACCCGGAGGGGTCGCGGCCCCCGCCGCGTCCGGGGGAGGATCGCACCGTGGACCACGAGCTCGACCCGGACGCACCCGCCCGGGACCGCATCCTCGACGCGGCCGAGGGGCTGTTCGCCGAGCACGGCTTCGACGCGACGCCCACCTCGCGCATCGCCGAGCGTGCCGGGGTGCCGAAGGGGCTGGTGCACTACTACTTCCGCCGCAAGCCCGACCTGCTCGAAGCGCTCGTCGAACGGCTCCCGCACCCGGTGCGCGGGGCGGACGTCGCCGTCGCCGGGGACGTGCTCGCCGGGCTGCGTGCGCTGGTCACCGCGCTGGACCGGGCGCTCGACGCGTCCTCGGTCCTGTCCCACCTGCTGTGGCGCGAGGCCGACACCCACCCGGTCGTCCGGGACGCCCTGCTGCGCCGCTCCGGCGAGCTGGAGGACGCGGTGCACGAGGTACTGCACACCGGCGGCGGGGCACCGGATCGGATCCGCGGCGCCGCCCGGCTGCTGGCCGCGGCGATCGGGCACCGCTACGCCCTGGACCGGCACGGCGACGACGCCCGCACCGACATGGAGGCCGAGCTGTCCTTCGTCGCCGCGGGCCTGTAGCGGCGCCCCGGAGCGGGGGTCAGGGCCAGGGGCGCCAGGGCGCGCCGGACTCCTCGTAGCGCGGGACGGTGTGCCTGCGGTCGGCGAGCCGGTGCAGCGCGTGCGCGGCCCACGTCCGCCATCCGACCAGCACCAGTACGACGACGATCAGCCCGGCGGTGAGCGGGCCGGCCCAGCCGAGCGGCCCCGAGGCGTTGACCGCCGCCATGACCAGCGGGCCGAGCAGCGCGAACACCGCGCCCGCGACCTGCGGGAGCCGGGCGTCGGCGAGCACGTCGACGGCGATCAGCCTGCGCTGCTCACCGTCCGGGGTGCCTCCCGAGCGCAGCACCTTCCGTGCGGCCGCGCGGTCGCGCACCAGTCCCATGTCCGGCCCGCGGGACGGGGCGACCCGCACCGGGATCCGCGACGCCGACAGCCACAGCAGCACCACGCCGAGCAGGCTCAGCAGCCCGCCGACGACGATCGCGGCCAGCAGGTGGTCGGCGCGGGCGTGGACGTCGGTGGTGATCGAGTAGACGACGCCGAACCACGCCGCCGCGACCCCGGCCGCGACCCGGCCGACG
>NZ_WWFY01000385.1:0-10895 GCF_009864975.1 Pseudonocardia sp. SID8383 | reverse complement strand
GCTCGGCGGAGCGGTGCCCGCCCAGGCAGTAGCCGACGACGTCCGGCGCGAACGCGGCGGCGACCAGGGCGGCGGAGCCGGCGATGACGCCGTCGAGCACCACCGGGACGCGCAGCGCGGCGGCGCCCAGGACGAACCCGGCCAGCCCCGCGTGCTCCAGCCCGCCGACGGCGGTGAGCACCCCGAGCGGGTCGGCCGGGTCGGGCCGGTGCAGCTCCAGGGCGCGGCGCACGACGTCGGCCTTGCGGGCCAGGGTCTCGTCGTCGACGCCGGTGCCGCGCCCGGTAGCGACGGCCGGGTCGGCGCCGGTGAACGCGCACACCAGCGCGGCCGCGGCGGTGGTGTTGGCGATGCCCATGTCCCCGGTGAGCAGGCAGCGGTTCCCGGCGGCGACCAGGTCGCGGGCGACCTCGATGCCGTGCTCGAGCGCGGCGCGGGCCTGCTCGCGGGTCATGGCCGGGCCGGTGGTCATGTCGGCGGTGCCGCGGGCGACCTTGCGGGGCAGCAGGCCGGGCACCGGGTCGAGCCCGGCGGCCACCCCGACGTCGACGACGAGGACCTCCGCCCCGAGCTGGCGGGCGAACGCGTTCACCACCGCACCGCCCGCGGTGAAGTTCGCGACCATCTGTGCGGTGACCTCCTGCGGCCACGGGGTGACGCCCTGGGCGTGCACGCCGTGGTCGCCGGCGAAGATCGCGACCGCGGCCGGGGACGGCACCGGCGGCACCTCGGCCCCGGCGATCCCGGCGAGCGCGACGGCCACGTCCTCCACCCGGCCGAGCGCGCCACGCGGCTTGGTCATCCGGTCGAGCCGGTCGAGGGCCGCGGCCCGGGCGACCCCGTCGACCGGTGCGACGGCGTCCACGGTGGACTCCAGCAGGGCGGTGGGCGCGGCGCCGGGCAGCCCGCGGGCGCCCCAGGTGTCCTGGTGCACCGCCCAGTCCAGCGGGCGCCGCCGGGCCCAGCCGTGCTGCTCCAGCTCGGGCCGGTCGGGGAAGGCGTCGACATGGCCGACGCACAGGTAGGCGACGACCTCGACGTGCGCGGGCAGCCCGAGCAGCGCGCCGAGCTCGGTGAGGCCGTCGTCGCCGAAGAACGACACCCAGCCGACCCCGAGGCCCTCGGCGCGGGCGGCCAGCCACAGGTTCTGCACCGCGAGGGCGGCGGAGTACGGACCCATCTCGGGGCGTTCGTGGCGGCCGAGGGTGTGCCGGCCGCCACGGGTGGCGTCGGCGGTCACGACGACGTTCAGCGGGGTCTCGCGGATCGCCTCCACCCGGATCGCGCGCAGCGCCTCGGCGCGGGCGGCGGGCAGCGACGCGGCGTAGCGGTCGCGCTGGGCGGAGACGAGGGCGTGCACGCGCTCGCGGACGCCCGCGTCGCGGACCAGGACGAAGTCCCAGGGCTGGGAGAACCCGACGCTCGGGGCTGCGTGCGCGGCCTGCAGGACGCGGGTGAGGACCTCGTCGTCGACCGGGTCGGGCCGGAAGCCGGTGCGTACGTCGCGGCGGGAGTGCAGGACGTCGTAGAAGTCCGTCACGTCGGCATTCCTCCTGCGGTACACGGCTCGGCGACGGATGAGACGACCACACGTCCGTAGAGGTGGTCAACTGTCCCTTCGGGTCGGTCGGGCACCTCACATGCCGGATGGGGCATGCTCGACGACCGTGCTCTGCCCCTGCGGTACCGGCCGCCCCGAGGACACCTGCTGCGCCCCCGTGCTCGCCGGGCGCCCCGCCGCCACGGCGGAGGCGCTGATGCGCAGCCGCTACACCGCCTTCGTGCGGGGCGACCGTGCGTACCTGCTGGCGTCGTGGCACCCGTCGACGCGGCCGCGACGGCTGCGGCTGGAGCCGGGGTCGGTGTGGACGGGGCTGGAGATCGTGGCGCGCTCGGGCGGGACGATGTTCTCCACCGACGGGACCGTCGAGTTCCGGGCCCATCGGACGGACGGGGTGCTGGCCGAGCGCAGCCGGTTCGTCCGGGAGGACGGGCGGTGGTTCTACGTCGACGGGGACGTGGAGTAGGTAACACCCCGTCCCCCGGCGACGACTCCGCGTGGACTCACGGGTGGGGGACGGTTGGCACGGCACAAGGAGCGCGGCCCGGACGGGCGGTTCGTGAAGGCGAGCACGGGCGTCGGGGCGTTGCTGCTGGCCCTTTGGCTCGCCGTGTCCGGCGGAGGCCTGGGCGGCGGCGCCGCCGGCGGGGTCGCCGGGTCGGGTTCGTCGGCTGCGGCAGGCTCCTCGGGGTCCGGCGCATCGGCCTCGCGGAGCGTCCGGGCGAAGAACCGCAGCCAGGACGGGACGGCACGACGGCTGTCCCGCGCGGGGCGGGAGGTGCACCGCCTCGGCGGCGACGTCCGGACCGACTGCGGGTCCGTGTCCTACGGTCGCGTGCGCGACTTCTTCGTCGGGACCCCGTGTGTCGGGGTCGGCCGGGCGTCGTTCGAGGTGCGGGAGGGTGGCGCGCGGGTGGTGGTGGCCGTCGCCGCGGTCGAGATACCCGGAACGGCCGACGCGATGGGATTGAAGCGCCTCGTCGACACCTACGGCACCGGCAACGTCCGGGAGCTGCGGACACCGCGTGGGGTGCGCTGGACGGGGCGCCACTACACCTCGGGGCGCGATGACGTGACGGTCGTGAACGCCCAGGCCGAGCCGATCGGTGCCTCCGCCGTGGCAGCGCGGCTGGCCGACGCGGTGGCCCGCGACGCCGCCCGGAGCTGAGGTCCGGGATACCGGGGACGGCGAACGGCCCTCCACCTGCGGCGACTGAACTTGTATCGAACATGTGTTCGATTATACTCGGTGGCGTGACCGTGACCCACGAGCCTCCCGTCCACGCCCCCGGCGTGGACGGGCGCGGGTTCGCGTCCGGTGAGCTCGCGCTGCTGCGGCTCCTGATCGACCAGGTCGTCGACGACGACGTCTCCGTGCTCTCCGAGGCCGACCTGATCGACCAGATCCGGCAGATCGAGTCCCTGCAGTCGTCCCTCGCCGCGCTCCAGGCGACGCGCATCCGGGCGTTCGCCCAGGCACACGTCGAGAACAGGCTCACCGACGACCGCGCCGACGCCGACGAGCTCCATCGCAGTGTGGTCGCGCAGGTCCAGCTCGCCTGCCGCGTCTCCACGGCCGAGGCCCGCACCCGGGTGGCGAACGCCCGGGACCTGTACGCCGGGTTCGGTCGTGTCCGGGACCTGCACATAGCCGGGCAGCTCAGCGCCGCGAAGGTCTCCGCGATCGCAGTCGAATGCCGTGACCTCGATGCGCGCCGGCGCAGGCAGGTCGATGCCCGTCTCGCCCTGCACGACCTGACCCGCCTGGGCATCGGACGGCTCCGCGCGATGACCCGCCGGCTGGTCGCCGAGATCGCCCCCGACCGGTTCCGCGCCCGCGTCCACACCGCCCGAGCCGAACGCCGGGTCACGCTGCGGCCGGCGCCGGACGCGATGAGCTACCTGACCGCCTACGTGCCGGTCGAACAGGGCGCCGCCTGCCTCGCCGCCCTCCGGAAAGCCTTCGTCGAGGTCCAGGTCAACCCCGCGCCGCTGACCCGCACCCGCGGACAGGTCCTCGCCGACACCCTCGTCGAACGCGTCACCGGACAGACCACCGCCACCGCGGTGAACCTCGAGGTCCAGGTCACCGTCCCGGTCCAGGCCCTGCTCGACCCCACCTCCCCGCTCCCCGCGGAGATCCCCGGCCTCGGGCCCGTCCCGGCCGATCTGCTCGCCACCTCCGACGGGACGAAGGCGCTGCGCCGGCTGCTCACCGACCACGGTCTGGTCACCGGCGGCGACTCCCGCCGACGCACCTTCACCGGCCTGCTCGCCACCCTGGTGAGGGCCCGTGCGGAGAACCGGTGCACCGAGCCCTACTGCGACGCACCCGTCCGCCACCTCGACCACATCCACCGCACCGCCGACGGCGGCCGCACCGAGCTGGACAACGGGCGGGGGGTGTGTGAGTTCCACAACCACGTCCGCGAACAACCCGGCTGGCGCGTCGCCCGTGGACCCGCCGGGGTCACGACCACCACCCCCACCGGACACACCTACCTCGCACCCGACCCACCGTGAGCCGCGTCGCGACTGTCGCCGGTGCGGCGACGCGGCTAGCGTGCCGGGACGTGGATCATTCCCCGCTCGGCGACGACCCCACCGGCGGACCGCTGGACGGCGTGCTGGTCGCCGACTTCTCCCGCGTCCTCGCCGGACCCTACGCCACGATGATGCTGGCCGACCTCGGCGCGACGGTGATCAAGGTCGAGGGTCCCGGCGGCGACGACACCCGCACCTGGAAGCCGCCGGTGGTCAGCGACCCCGAGCAGGGCGACATCTCCACCTACTACCTGTCGATCAACCGGAACAAGCGGTCCGTGGTGCTCGACCTGACCGACCCGGGCGACCTCGCGGCGGCACGCGAGCTGGCGCGGCGGGCCGACGTCGTCGTCGAGAACTTCCGGCCGGGCGGCGCGGCGCGGTTCGGGCTGGACCACGACAGCGTCTCGGCCGGCAACCCCGGGGTCGTGTACTGCTCGATCACCGGGTTCGGCGCCCGCGGCGGCGCCCACCTGGCCGGCTACGACCTGCTCGTCCAGGCGGTGTCCGGGCTGATGAGCCTGACCGGCGACGTCGACGGGCCGCCGTTCCGCGCGGGGGTCGCGGTGTTCGACGTCCTCACCGGCCTCCACGCCGCACTCGCGGTCGGCGCGGCGCTGCGGCACCGGGAGCGGACCGGGCAGGGCCAGCTGCTGGAGACCAACCTGCTGTCGGTCGCGATGTCCACCCTGGTCAACCAGACCGAGGCCTACGTCGCCGCCGGCGCGGTCGGCCGCCGGATGGGCAACGCCCATCCCAGCGTCTTCCCGTACCAGCCGATGCCCACCGCGGACGGTGACCTCATCGTCATCGCCGGCAACGACGGCCAGTTCCGCAAGCTCGCGACCGTCCTCGGCGACCCGGCCATGGCCGAGGACCCGCGCTTCGCGACCATGTCCGACCGGATCGGCCACCGGGAGGAGATCGAGCAGCGGCTGCGCGCCCGCCTCGCCACCCGTACCGCCCAGGAGTGGTACGACGCGATCACCGCCGCCGGCGTGCCCTGCGGCCCGATCAACACCGTCGACGGCGGTGTCGCCCTCGCCGAGGAGCTCGGCCTCGACCCGGTCGTCCGGGCCGACGACGCCGCCGCCGTCCCGACCGTCCGCAACCCGGTCACCTGGTCGGTGACCCCACCGTCCTACCGCCGCTCTCCCCCGCCGCTGGGCGCCGACTCCGCCGAGGTCCGGGCCTGGCTCGACCAGAACGGATAGCGCCACTCGCCGCCATCGGATAGTCTCGGTATCCACACAGCACCGTGACGAGGGAGTGGACCGATGGCGCCGTACACCCGCACGACCAACGAGCCGACCGACGGGCCGGTCGTCGTGTTCCTCATCGGCATGCGCTTCAACCGGCCCTGGAAGGTCCGGGCCTGGCTGCCGGTGGTGAGCGCGATGTCCGGGATGCTGCGTGAGCTGGAGCGCGACCCCGCCCACGGGCTGCTCGGGACCCGCCCGGGGATCGGCCCCGGCGGCCCGTTCCTCGTGCAGTACTGGCGCGATCGCGAGTCCCTCTACGCCTACGCGAGCGACACCGCGGCGACGCACCGGCCGGCCTGGGCCGCATTCAACCGCCGCGCCCGCCGCTACCCCGGCGCCGTCGGGATCTGGCACGAGACCTTCGTGGCCGGGGAATTCGAGACGATCTACGGCGACATGCCGCCGTCGGGGCTGGCGAAGGCACTGGGCGTGCGGGAGATCGACGCCGCCACCGACGGCGGCCGCCGCCGGCTCGACGCCTCACGACACGCCGCCTGACGTCTCGTGTTGCGGGCCGTAACGGGCCACCGGAGGATCGGCCGATGAGTTCGGGGGCGCAGACGGCGAAGCGGCCGTCGCAGTGGGCGATCTGGTTCTTCGGGGCACTCGGCGGGATCCTGTGGGGGTACGACACGGGCGTCATCTCCGGGGCGATCCTGTTCATCCCCGACGACATCCCGCTGTCGTCGCTGGAACAGGGCACCGTGGTGTCCGGGCTGCTGGTCGGCGCGATGCTCGGGGCGGGCGTCTCCGGCAAGCTCGCCGACACCCTCGGCCGGCGGCTGCTGATCCTGCTCGGCGGGATCGTGTTCGTCATCGGCACGCTCGGCGCCGCCCTCGGGGTGAACGTCGCGATGCTCGTCGGGTTCCGGTTCGTGATGGGCGTCGGCATCGGCATCGTGTCGGTGGTCGTGCCGATGTACCTGTCCGAGCTGGCCCCGGCCCGCATCCGCGGACGGCTGACGTCGCTGATGCAGCTGCTGGTGACCGTCGGGATCTTCCTGGCCTACGTCACCGACTTCGCCTTCGCCGAGTCCCGGGACTGGCGCTGGATGATCGGTCTCGGCGTGATCCCCGCGGTCGTCCTCGCCATCGGCATCTACACCCAGCCGGAGAGCCCCCGCTGGCTGGTCGCGCAGAAGCCCGACGGCGGCGAGGAGGACGCGCGGGTCGTACTGGAGCGGCTGCGCGGTACCCCGGAGGCGGCCGAGGCCGAACTGTCGGAGATCCGGGAGAGCGTGCGCGTCGAGCGGGAGAACACCGAGAAGGTCGCGATCGGGACGCTGTTCTCCCCGCGGCTGCGGCGGCTGACCCTCATCGGGATGCTGCTGGTGTTCTTCCAGAACTTCGTCGGCATCAACACGATCATCTACTACGCGCCGACCCTGCTCACCGACGTCGGCTTCGGGGCGACCGGCGCGATCGGCGCCAACGTGGGCATCGGCGCGGTGAACATGCTGATGACGCTGCCCGGGATGTGGTTGATCGACCGCGCCGGGCGACGCCCGCTGCTGCGCTGGGGCGCGGTCGGCATGTGCGTGGCGATGATCGTTCTGGCTGTCACCAACCTGGTCGGGTTGGAGCAGGGACCGCTGCTGCTCGGGCTGACGCTGGCCGGGATCGTCGTCTACATCGCCTCGTTCTCGATCTCCTGGGGCCCGGTGCAGTGGGTGCTGCTGCCGGAGCTGTTCCCGCTGCGGGTCCGCGCCGGCGCGGTCGCGTTCTGTGTGACGTTCAACTGGCTGTTCAACATGACCGTCGCGCTGCTGTTCCCGTCGCTGCTCGAGGCGTTCGGCGCGGGCTGGAACTTCCTGTTCTTCGCGATGACGACGGCGGCCGCCTACATCTACGCGACCCGGCTGCTGCCCGAGACGAAGGGCCGCAGCCTGGAGGAGATCGAGAGAAGCCTGGCCCAGCCGGTCACGGCGAAGCCGGCGTGACCGGCGGGGTGTGCGCGGTGACCTCCGGGGCCTCGTGGCGGTACGGCTCCACCGCGACCGCGCACAGCTGACCGCTGCACCCCTGCGCGAAGCCCGACGTACCCCGGTCGCGGGTCACGGCGTTCGGGTTGCCGTGCACGCAGAGGCCGTCGTCGCCGAGCTCGGGACGGTCCGGGTCGGGACGCGGGTCCCACCACGCCCCGGTCGGCAGCTGGAGCACGCCGGGCCGGATGTCGTCGGTGACCCGCGCCGCGGCCAGACAGGCGCCCCGGTCGTTGTGGAGGCGGACGACGTCGCCGTCGCCGATGCCGAGCCGGGCGGCGTCGTCGGGGTGGATGCGCACGACCTCGCGCCCGGAGCGTTTCGACCCGGCCGAGTGGGCGCCGAAGTCGAGCTGGGAGTGCAGCCGGGTCGCCGGCTGGTTCGAGACCAGCCAGAACGGGTGCCGGTCGTCGGGGACCTCGGTCGGCTCGATCCACGCCGGGTGACCGGGGTGGTCGGGCAGTCCGAGCGCGGCGATCGGGCCGGACCCGACCTGGACGCGGCCGGACGCCGTCGGCAGCGGGTGCGCGACGGGGTCGGCGCGGAAGCGGGCCAGCACCCCGCCGTCGTCGGGGCGCTGGGGCAGCTCCAGCTCGCCGCGCTCCCAGAACTCCTCGAACGACGGCGCGTCGAGCCCGCGGTCCGCCAGGCCCTTACGGGTGCGGTCGTACATGTGGACCAGCCACTCGTGCGACGTCCGGCCCTCGGTGAAGGCCTCGCCGTGCCCGAGCCGCACGGCCAGGGCGGCGAGCACGTCGTAGTCGTCGCGGGCCTCGCCGTGCCGGGGCACCAGCTGCTTCATCGCGACGACGAGCGGGTCGGAGCTGGTGGCGCCGATGTCGTCGCGTTCGAGGGTCGTCGTGGACGGCAGCACGACGTCGGCGTGCCGCGCGGTGGCCGTCCACATCGGGTCGTGGACGACGAACGTGTCCAGCTCGGCGACCGCGCGTCGCATCCGGCGCAGGTCCTGGTGGTGGTGGAACGGGTTGCCGCCGGCCCACCACGCCATCCGCACGTGCGGGTAGGTGTGCCCGACGCCCTGGTAGGAGTAGGTCTCCCCCGGGTGCAGCAGCATGTCCGCGACCCGCGCGACCGGGATGAACGAGGTCACCGGGTTCGGCGCCCGGGAGAACGTGGGCACCGGCACCGAGTTGCGCCTGCGCCCGTAGTGCCCGAGCGACCCGAGGCCGTAGTTGAAGCCGCCGCCGGGCAGCCCGATCTGACCGAGCACCGCAGCGAGCGCCGTCCCGCCCCAGACCGGCTGCTCGCCGTGCTCGGCGCGCTGCAGCGACTGCGCGACGGTCACCAGGGTGCGGCCGTGTGCGATCCGCCAGGCCAGCTCGCGGATCGTCGCCGCCGGGATGCCGGTGACGCCCTCGGCCCACGAGGCGTCCTTCGCCGGGGCGGCGAACAGGTACTCGCGCAGCCGGTCCCAGCCGTCGCAGTGCGAGGCGAGGAAGTCGGTGTCGGCCCGCCCCGCCTCCACGACGGTGTGCATGAGCGCCAGCATCAGCGCGACGTCGGTGCCGGGCCGGATCGGCAGCCAGGTGGCGTCCACCTCCTCCGGCAGGTCCGGACGCAGCGGGCTGACCAGCACGAACACCGCGCCCCGGTCGCGGGCGGCGCGCATGGCCCCGCGCTCGACGTGCCGGCTGACCCCGCCCGCGGCGATCGCGGAGTTCTTCAGCGCCATCCCGCCGAACGCGACGACGGTGTCGGTCTGCGCCGCGACCTGGTCCCAGGTCACCGCGTAGCGGGTCACCGCGTCGAAGGTGCCCAGCACGTGCGGCAGCACCACCTCGGCGGCGCCGCCGGAGTAGGTGTTGACCGAGCGGGTGTAGCCCCCGGTCAGCGCGAGGAACCGGTGCAGCTGGCCCTGGGCGTGGTGGAAGCGCCCGGCCGACGCCCAGCCGTAGGAGCCGCCGTAGACGGCCTCGTCGCCGTGGGTGGAGCGGACCCGGTGGGTCTCCTCGGCGAGCCGGTCGAGCACGGCGTCCCAGGACACGGTGCGGTAGCCGTCGCGCCCACGACCGGGGTCACGGCCCGGGCCGCGGTCCCACCAGCCGCGGCGCACCGCGGGCGCGGCGACCCGGGCGGCGTGCCCGACGGCCGCGGGGATGTTGTCCAGCACCGGGGACGGGTCCGGGTCGCCCGGGTGCGGGCGGACCCGCAGCCTGCTGCCGTCCCACCGGGCGTGGAACACGCCCCAGTGCGCGCTGTGGGTCCTCACGTTCTCGGTCACCACCGACCACCGTAACCCGCATGCGGGGGCCCGCATACGGGAAAGCCCGTCCCATGACGACGACCGCTGAACTGCTGACCGACCACGTCGGCCGGATCGACGAGCTCGTGCGCGAGGTGGTGGACGGCCTGTCCGAGGCCGACCTCGCCCGCCGCCCGGAGGGTGCGGACGGCCCCGGCAACCCGATCGGCTGGCTGGTGTGGCACCTGCTGCGGGTGCAGGACGACCACGTCGCCGAGGCGTTCGGGTCCGACCAGGTCTGGACCGGCGAGGGCTGGGCGCAGCGCTTCGGCCTGGACCTCGACGTCGCCGACACCGGGTTCGGTCACACGTCGTCGCAGGTCGACGCCGTGCGCACGACCGCGGACCTGCTGTCCGGCTACGGCGCGGCGGTACACGAGCGCACCGTCGGGCACCTCGCGGGCCTCGCGGACGACGACCTGTCCCGCGTCCTGCCGCCCACCTGGGGGGAGAACGTGACCCTCGGCGAACGCCTGGTCAGCGTGGTCGGCGACGACCTCCAGCACGCCGGTCAGGCGGCCTACCTCCGCGGGCTGCTCGGGGTGTGACCCCGCCCGCCACCTAGGCTGGTCCCGATGGCCACCGCACCCGCACGCGTCCCCGACCTGACCGCTCTCGCCCTGCTCCGTGACATCGCCTGCACCGGGAGCATGTCCGCCGCGGCCGAGGGGCTCGGGCTGACGGTGCAGGCCGCGTCCGCGCGGATCCGGGCCGCCGAGCAGCAGGTCGGGGGCCCGGTGCTCGAACGTGCACGCCGGGGGCGGCGGTCCAGCAGGCTCACCACCCGCGGGGTCCTGCTCGTGGAGTGGGCGGGCCCGCTGCTGGCAGCCGCATCCGATCTGGACGTCGCGGTCGCGGCACTGCGCGACGAGCCGGCCGGGGAGGACACCGTCGTCCTGGCCGCGAACCCGGTGGTCGCGGAGTGTCTGCTGCAGGCCTGGCTGGTCGAGCTGCGCGACGGTCCGGGCGGGCGGGTCGTGCTGCGCGACACCCCGGATCCGGCGGCGGCGGTCCGGTCCGGTGACGCGGCGGTCGGTGTGGTGTCCACGCCCGGCCCGCTGGAGGACCTGCACGCGGCGACGGTGGGATCGGACCCGCTGGTGCTCGTCGTCGCCCCCGGCCACCCGTGGGCCGGGTCCGACGGCGTCGACGCCGCACAGCTGGCCGGTACCCCGCTGCTCACCCGTCCGCCCGGTGCCGGGGCCCGGCCCGCGCTGGAGTCCGTGCTCGACGCCGCCGGTGCCGGGGAGCCCGTGCCACCGCGGCGCGAGTACGCCGCGGAC
>NZ_WWFY01000384.1:0-5276 GCF_009864975.1 Pseudonocardia sp. SID8383 | reverse complement strand
TGCGGCCTGCCGACGGGCGCTTGCGGGCGGTGGACGCGCGCGAGCCGGACCGCCCCGAGCCGCGGCCCGCGGCCGCAGTCGTGGTGGTCCTGCCCGTACCCGTGCGTCCCGCCATGTCACACACGGTAGCCCGGTTCGGTGATCGAACCGGGGACCGACGCGGGTGTGGAGGGGTCGACGACCCCTCCACACACTCAGACGGCGATGACCGTGGGGACGATCATGGGGCGGCGGCGGTAGGTGTCCGACACCCAGCGGCCGACGACGCGCCGCACGCCCTGGGCGATCCGGTGCGGGTCGGTGACGCCCTCGTTCTCCAGCCGGGACAGCTCGTCCTCGACCAGCGACTGGGCGGCGTCGAGCGCCTTCGGGTCGTCGGAGAACCCGCGCCCGGAGAGCGTCGGACGCGACAGCGCACGGCCGGTCTTGTGGTCGATCGCCACGTTGATCGCGATGAAGCCGCCCTCGCCGAGCGCGATACGGTCGCCGAGAGTGGTCTCGCCCACGTCACCGACCGACAGCCCGTCGACGTAGACCTGCCCGACCTCGACCCGGCCGGTGATCGCCGCGCGGCCGTCGACGAGGTCCACGACCACGCCGTTCTCCGCGATGACCACCGACTCCTCGGGTACTCCCGTGCGACGCGCGAGCGCGGCGTTGGCCCGCAGGTGGCGCCACTCCCCGTGCACGGGCATGACGTTCGACGGGCGCACCGCGTTGTAGAGGAACAGCAGCTCGCCGGCCGGGGCGTGCCCGGAGACGTGCACCTTGGCGTTGCCCTGGTGCACGACGGTCGCGCCGAGCCGGGTCAGCCCGTTGATCACGCCGAACACGGCGGTCTCGTTGCCCGGGATCAGCGAGCTGGCCAGGATGATCGTGTCGTCCGGGCGGATCGTGATGCTGCGGTGGTCCCCGCGCGCCATCCGGGACAGCGCGGCGAGCGGCTCACCCTGCGATCCGGTGGAGACGAGCACGAGCTTCTCGTCGGGCAGGCGCATCGCCTCGTCGATGTCGACGAGCAGCCCGTCGGGGATGTTCAGCAGCGAGTGGTCGTCGGCCAGGCCCATGTTGCGGACCATCGAGCGCCCGGTCAGGCACACCTTGCGGCCGTGCGCGTGCGCGGCGTCGAGCACCTGCTGGACGCGGTGCACGTGGCTGGCGAAGCAGGCCAGGATGATCCGCGACGGCGCCCGGCGGACCAGGTCGGAGATGACCGGCCCGATGTCGGCCTCGGGGGTGACGAAGCCCGGCACCTCGGCGTTGGTGGAGTCGACCAGGAACAGGTCGACGCCCTCCTCGCCCAGCCGGGAGAACCCGCCCAGGTCGGTGAGCCGCCCGTCGAGCGGGAGCTGGTCGAGCTTGATGTCACCGGTGTGCAGCAGCAGCCCGGCGGGCGTGCGGATCGCGACGGCGACGGCGTCGGGGATCGAGTGGTTGACCGCGAAGTACTCGCAGTCCCACCCGCCGTGGGACACCCGGTCGCCCTCCTTGATCTCCTGCAGGTGCGGGGTCAGGCGGTGTTCCTTGCACTTGGCCGCGACCAGGGCGAGCGTGAACCGGGACCCGACGACGGGGATGTCCGGGCGCATGCGCAGCAGCCACGGCACGGCACCGATGTGGTCCTCGTGGCCGTGGGTCAGCACGAGCGCGTCGATGTCGTCGAGGCGGCCCTCGAGGGTCCGGAAGTCGGGCAGGATCAGGTCGATGCCCGGCTCGGAGTCGGACGGGAACAGCACGCCGCAGTCGACGACGAGCAGCCGGCCCTCGTACTCGAAGACGGTCATGTTGCGACCGACCTCGCCGATGCCGCCGAGCGCGTAGACGCGCAGGCCGCCCCGTGCGAGGGCGGGTGGCGGGGCGTCCGGGAGCTCCGGGCGCTCGATGTTCTCCGGCGGCGCGGAGAGCGTCCGGCCGGGCCGGTTGCGTCGGTCGTTGCGCTGGGGACTCACAGGGGTTCGTGCCTCACATGGGTTCGTGTTCTCTGGTTCGCGTTCTGGGGGCCCGCTCGGGTGCGGAGCCGGCGCACCTGCTCAGGTGCGGTGGTATGCGACCTCGGCGCCGACGTCGGCTGCGGTGCGTCCGCCCAGGGCGCCGTGGCCGGGCTGGTAGGTGGGGGCGTTCGGGCGGGCCTGCGGGTCCAGCGCCACCCCGGCGACGGCGAGGTCGCCGGCGATCGCCGCGACCTGGTCCTCGGTGGCGGGCGGCAGCGGCAGCCGGGTGTCGCCGACGTCGATGCCGCGCAGCCGCAGTGCCGTCTTGGCGAACACCGCGCCGCCGACCCGGCCCATCCCGCGGATCACCGGGAGCATCGCGTAGTGCAGCGCACGGGCCCGCTGGTGTTCACCGGCGTGGTAGGCGTCGATCATGGCGCGCAGCCGGTCGGCGACGACGTGGCCGATCACGCTGACGAAACCGACCGCCCCGACCGAGAGCCACGGCAGGTTCACCGGGTCGTCGCCGGAGTAGTAGGCCAGCGTGGTCGTGGCGAGCACCTCGGTGCCGACCCGCAGGTCGTTGCGTGCGTCCTTCACCGCGACGATGCGCGGGTTCTGCGCCAGGCGCTGGAAGGTGTCGACATCGATGCCGATCACGCTGCGCGGCGGGATGTCGTAGAGCATCACCGGCAGGTCGCCCGCGTCGGCGACGGCGGTGAAGTGGGCGAGCAGGCCCTCCTGCGGCGGCCGCGAGTAGTACGGCGTCACCACGAGCAGTCCGTGCGCACCGGCGCGCTCCGCGCTGCGGGCCAGCTCGATCGAGTGCGCGGTGTCGTAGGTGCCCGCCCCGGCGACGATCGTCGCCCGGTCCCCCACCGCCGACACGACGGCGCGGATCAGCTCCGACTTCTCGATGTCCGACGTCGTCGGTCCCTCACCGGTCGTGCCGTTGACGACCAGCCCGTCGTTACCGAGATCGACCAGGTGGTTCGCCAGCTCCTCGGCCTTCGCCAGGTCCAGCTCGCCGTCGGCGTCGAACGGCGTGACCATCGCGGTCAGCACCTCGCCGAACGGTCGGCGCGGCGGGTGCTGCTGCCCGCCGGGGGCGGGCTCGGGACCGGTGCTCATGACTGGTGACGGTACCGCCCGGGGCCGACGGATCCCGGTCACATCCCGGACGGGGCGCCGCGGTAGGCCTCCACGTCGGCGGGCAGACCGGTCACCTCGACCCGCGCGGCGTCCCGGCCGAAGGCGTGCAGCACGAGCTCGGCGGGCTCGCCGGTCACCGTGACCACGCCGAAACCGGTCGCGACGACCTGGGTCGCGCCCTCCGGGCGGGCCAGGACCACGCCGACCGGGCTGCGCCGGAACAGCAGCTTGGCCTGGGTGTGCAGCAGGTTCCACAGTTGTCCGTCGCGCTCCGGGTCGGACGGGCGGGGCTCCCAGCCGGGCTCCCCGCGGCGCAGATCCTCGTGGTGGACGAAGAACTCGGCGCCGTTGGCGATCTCGTCGACCTTGCCGACCTTGAACGGCGACCACGCGGGCGGGCCCTTGCGCAGGTCGTCGATCATGTTCGGCCAGGCCGCGGACGCGTAGCCGTCCATCGCCTTGTCGGTCATGCCCGACAGGGCGGGCACCACGATCCCCGCGGCGTTCCACGGCTGCCGCTCCCGCACCAGCAGGTGGGTGAGCAGGTCCCGGGCGTTCCACCCCTCGCACAACGTCGGGCGGTCGGGGCCCGAGCGTTCGAATTCGGCACACAGGGCGGCACGTTCGGCGGTGGCGAGGCTCACCGCCCCCAACCTAGTCCGGCCCGCCCCGGGCCGCACCGCGCGACGAACGGTCGACAAACGGCTGACGGAACGCAGGCCATCTGTAGCCGGTGATACAGATCTCACCTGTCCGTGTCCGGATACTCCGGTCCGTCCCACTACACGCTTCTCGACGGGGAGAACACACGTGACGAACGCTGCCACCACGCAGCCGCCGCGGTCGATGCGCCGGATCGCGCTCGCGAGCATGACCGGCACGGTCATCGAGTTCTACGACTTCTTCATCTACGGCACCGCCGCGGCCCTGGTGTTCAACAAGGTCTTCTTCCCCGAGCTCGGGGCGGCGGCCGGTACCGCGCTCGCCCTGGCCACCTTCGGCGTCGCGTTCGTCGCGCGCCCGTTCGGGTCGGTCCTGTTCGGCCACTTCGGCGACCGGCTCGGCCGCAAGGGCACGCTGGTCACCACGCTGCTGCTGATGGGCTTCTCGACGCTGGCCATCGGCCTGCTGCCCACCACCGGCACGATCGGCGTCCTCGCGCCGATCCTGCTCGTGGTGCTGCGCATCCTGCAGGGCCTCGCCGTCGGCGGCGAGTGGGCCGGTGCCACGCTGCTGACCGCGGAGAACGCGCCGACCAAGGCGCGGGGCAAGTACGCCCTGTTCCCGCAGCTGGGCCCGTCGGTCGCGTTCGCGCTGGCGTCGGCGACCTTCCTGGTCACCGCGCTGACCATGAGCAACGAGGCGTTCCTGGCCTGGGGCTGGCGCATCCCGTTCATCGGGTCGGTGCTGCTCGTGGCCGTCGGGCTCTACGTGCGGCTCGCGCTGGAGGAGACCGCGGGCTTCAAGAACAGCGGCCCGGTCTCGACGAAGCTCCCGATCACCGAGGTCTTCACCAGCCGTCCGGCCGCGGTGTTCCTCGGCGCCGGCTCGACGACCGCGGTCTTCGCCTTCTTCTACATCGGCGTCACCTACCTGACCAGCTACGGCACCCAGCAGCTGCAGCTGCCGCGGCCGTCGGTGCTGGCCATGGGCATCGTCGGCGGCATCGTCTTCGCGCTGACGACGATCGCCTCGGCGATCCTGTCCGACCGGGTCGGGCGCCGGAAGATGGTCGTCGGCGGCAACATCGCCTCGGTCGTCGCCGGGCTCGTCGCGTTCCCGATCATCGACATCGGCACGGTGTGGTCGTTCGGTCTCGGCCTGTCGCTGGTGCTCGGCGTCGTCGGCATCGCCTACGGCCCGATCGGCGCCCAGCTGCCGGAGCTGTTCCCGACCCGGTTCCGCTACACCGGCGCCGGGATCGCCTACAACCTCGCCGGCGTCTTCGGCGGCGGCGTGGTCCCGCTGTTCGCCGCGGCGCTGGCCGCGTCGTCTCTGGGCAGCCTCGGCATCGGCCTGCTGCTCTCGGCGGTCTCGCTGATCAGCCTGCTCTGCACGCTGGCCCTGCCGCGGACCGACGCGGACTCCCTCGCCGAGCAGGACGCACAGCTCGCGGCCGCCTGACCGGCCACCGGTGCGGCCCGTCCGGGCGGGCCGCACCGCACCCACCCGGTGCCGGCGGCCGCCGGCCGG
>NZ_WWFY01000383.1:0-4268 GCF_009864975.1 Pseudonocardia sp. SID8383 | reverse complement strand
CCGCGCGGGTGGTCGTGCTCGTCGAGCCGGGGACACCGGCCGGGCACGCGCGCATCCTCGACGCCCGTGCCCGGCTGCTCGCCGCGGGCCTGACCGTCGCCGCGCCCTGCCCGCACGACGGCGCCTGCCCGGTGACCGGTGACGACTGGTGCCACTTCGCCGTGCGCGTCGGCCGCAGTTCGCGCCACCGGGCGCTGAAGGCCGGCTCGCTGGGCCACGAGGACGAGAAGTTCTCCTACGTCGTCGCCGTGCGTGACGACGACGGCACCGTCGGACGGGCCCCGGGCCGGGTGGTCCGGCACCCGCACACACGCAAGGGACTGGTGACTCTGCGTGTCTGCGAGGCGGACGGGACGCTGCGGGACACACCCGTCCCACGCAGTCGCAAGGAGCTGTTCCGGCACGCCCGTGACACCGCGTGGGGCGACGCCTGGCCACCCGGGTGAGCCCTCCGGGTTGCTCGCAAGCGGGGGAGGCGAACGTCACAGACCGGACGCGCCGAGGAACGTTGTGAATCTGTAACACCGACCGGCATCGTGGGCGACTGACCGGGCGAGACGGCCATCAGGTGGGCCGCGAGCAGCAGCATTCTCACAGATCGAGCACGACCATGAACGACTTCGTCACCGGCGCCCCCGCCGACCGCCTGCCCACCCTCGTCCGCACCCGTACCGGATACCGCGTGTACGACCCGGCCCTGATCACCGGCACCGACTACGTCGTCGACGACGCGGGCGACCTCGTCTACACGAAGCTCCCGGCCGGTGCGATGACCGGCACCGCCGTCGTCGCCGCCGCCGTGGTGGCGCTCACCGTGGGTGAGAACAGCTGGTCCTGGTCGGCGCTGGCGTTCCTCGTCTGCCTGCCCGTCGCGCTCGGGCTGGCGATCGGGGTGCTCTCGATCATCCACGCGGTCACCGACCCGGTCCGGGCCTACCGCGCCCGCACCGGGCACACCCGTTTCGCCCGCGACATCGCCGCGACCGACCCCGCCTCCTGGCAACTCTGCGCACGCGCCGAGCGTCTCGCGGCGACGCCGTCGTGGCAGGCGGGACGGATCGACCCGACCCGCACCCTCGGTGTCCTGCTGTGGACCGCCGTGGCCGGTGGGGAGGCGTGGGCCGCCGACGCGCTGACCCAGCTGGCCGAGCCAGCGACGGGCCCGGACCTCACCCCGGTCTGAGCTCGGGTCTGCCCCCACCCGCCGACCGAGCCCCGCGTCGTGTCCCCAGGGTCACCCTCGTAGCGCTCTACGCCCCGAGAGTGACCCTCGGAGCAACAGCAGCAGGGGAGGACGGGTCAGACGGCGTAGCGGGCGACGGGGAGCAGGGCGTCGGCGTCGCTGCGGTCGGAGTCGGTCGCGACGCAGGCGCGCAGCGAACGTTCCAACGCGGCCTCGTCCAGCCCGGTCCCGATCAGGACCAGGGTGGTGCGGCGGGGCTCGTCGGGGTCCCACCGGCTCCGGCGGAACCGCACGTACCGGCCGACGGTGTGCAGGTCCCAGCGTTCCCGGTCCGGGGCGGCGGCGAAGCGCACCGAGCCCTTGATCCGGTACAGCCCGGACGGCCGGGCGTCGAGGAGGTCCTGCAGGCGGGCGGCGTCGAGCGGCTCGTCGCACAGGAACGTCAGGCTCTGGTAGCCGGCGTGCAGGTGGTGGGAGTGCGGCTCGTCGACGCGCTCGCCCAGCATCAGCTGCCTGCCCGGCACGATCTCGATGTCGAACAGCAGCGCCGGGTCCACCGCGCCGTCGCGGACCGGCACGATCGGGGCCCGCGGGTTCGCCTCGCGGCACAGCCGCCGGACCCGCCACAGCGGCCCCGGTCCCACCCGGTCGATCTTGTTCAGGACGACGAGGTCGGCCATGCCGACGTGCTTGTCGAGCTGGGGGTGGCGGCGCCGCGAGTCCTCGAACTCCGCGGCGTCGACGACCTCGACGAGCCCGCCGAAGCTCAGGTGCTGGCCCAGTGCGTCGAGCACGAGCTGGACCAGCGTGCCGGGCTCGGCGATGCCGCTGGCCTCGATGACGACGACGTCGATCTCGTCGCGGCGGCGGGTCAGCTTCTCCAGCACCGAGGAGACGCCACCCTCACCGACCTCGCAGCACAGGCAGCCGTTGCCGAGCCCGACGACGTCGCCGGCCTGACCGGCCACACGCATCGCGTCGATGCCGACCGACCCGAAGTCGTTGACGACCACGCCGATCCGCGCGTCCCCGCCCGCGGCGAGGAGGTGGTTCAGCAGTGTCGTCTTGCCGGCTCCGAGGAATCCGGCCAGCACCACGACCGGGATCTTCCGGGGCATCCGTCATGCCTACCACGTGCGTGTCGACGCACCGTGACGTGGTCGTGACCCGTCACGGACCTGTCCGGGGACCCCGATCGGGCCACTACAGTGCGGCCATGCCCGACACAGCTGCCGGACGCCCGCCACGCGGAGTGATCGCCGTCGCCGGAGAAGCCCTCGTCGACATCGTCCCCGTGACCGCGCAGCGGGAAGCGCAGGCGGACCGCGCATCGACACAGCAGTACTGGGAGCTCGCGCCCGGCGGCAGCCCCGCGAACGTCGCGGTCGGGCTGTCCCGCCTCGACGTGCCGGCCCGGATGCTGGCCCGGCTCGCCGACGACCTGCTCGGGCGCAAGCTGCGCGACCATCTCGAGGACAACGGCGTCGACCTGTCGCACTCGGTCGAGGCGGACGAGCCGTCGTCGTTGGCGATCGTGGAGCTGGCCGCCGACGGGCAGGCGTCCTACGACTTCCGGATCGCGGGCACCGCGGACTGGCAGTGGACCGACGACGAGCTCGCCGGTGCCCTCGACGACGGCCCGGCAGGCCCGGTCGTCGCCGTCCACTCCGGATCGCTGGCGCTGACCACCGCGCCCGGTCACGAGGCGCTGCGCGAGCTGCTCGCCTCCGCTGTGGACACCGCGACGGTGAGCTACGACCCGAACTTCCGGCCGCTGCTGATGGGCACGCCGGAGGAGATCCTGCCCGGCGTGCACGAGCTGCTCGGCGTGGCCGACGTGGTGAAGGTCAGTGAGGAGGACCTGGGCTGGCTGCACCCGGGCCGCGAGCCCGGCGACGTCGTCGGCGAGTGGCTCGAGCTCGGTCCGGCGGTCGTCGTGGTCACCCTCGGGGCGAACGGGGTGCTGGCCGGGACGTCGTCGGGGCTGCACCTGGTGCTGTCCGGCCGCACCGTCGAGGTCGTCGACACCGTCGGTGCCGGGGACAGCTTCTCCGCGGCGCTGCTCGCCGGTCTGCACCGGCGCGGGCTGCTCGGCGCGACCGCCCGCGACGACCTGTACCGCATCGACCGGCCGACCCTGGAGGCCGTGCTGACCGAGGCCGTCGCGGCGTCGGCGATCACCTGCTCGCGGCACGGCGCGAACCCGCCCACCCGCGCGGAGCTCGACGCCGCGGTCTGAGCCTCAGCGGTGCTCGCGGGCGAGCATCGCGGTCTGCGCCTGCTGCTCGGGCTCCGACAGCTCGCGCGGCTTCCGGTCGGGGAAGTCGCGGGGCTGCCCGGTCGCGGCCGAGCCGGGCGGCAGGCTCAGCGTGGCCACGGTGCTCTGCGGCAGCGCCCACTGCCGGGCCCAGTCCATGTGCATCGCGGTGGGGCCGCCCGCGTTGCCGAAGTAGTCCAGCTGCATGGTCATGTTCATCGGGCGCGGCGGGAACTGGTCGGTGTCGGTGTTGGAGTACCACTCCTTCCCGTTCACGTACGCGGTGATCTTCTCCGGGGTCCATTCCAGCGCGTAGGCCGACCACTGCGTCGAGTCGTGCTTCACCGACCCGTAGTCCTGGTCGTTGCCCGGTCCGTAGTGGAGGAAGAAGCTGGTCGTCTGGCGGGAGTCGTCCATGATCTCCATCCAGTCGACCTCGCCGCCGACCGGGAAGTCCTCTGCCACCGGCCAGAGCAGCAGCAGCGCGTTGATCCCGCCCCGGCCCTCGTCCGACTTCACGCAGGCCTCCCAGCGGCCGTACTTCTGGCCGGGGTGCCAGCTGACGGCGCCGGTGTTGCCGTCGGCGTCGGCGGAGATGGTCATCGCCCCGTCGGCGACGGTGACCGCCTCCGGGGTGCGGGTGCCCTTCTTGTTGTGGCCGGGCTCGGGGCCGTAGGGGTGCCAGTCCGGCGGGACCGTGGTGCCGTCGAAGCCGGACTCGCGGGCGGGCGCGCCCCAGCCGAGCTCCTGCGCCGCGGTCTCGGTGCAGTGCGACGACGCCGGGGGCGCGGCGGGGTCGGCCGGGGTCGCCTTCGCCGTCCCGCCGGC
>NZ_WWFY01000382.1:0-4681 GCF_009864975.1 Pseudonocardia sp. SID8383 | reverse complement strand
GCGGTCACGGACGGATGCTGCCGTGCCACGGCCGCCGCGCGCCAGGGCGTTACGCTCCGGCCCGGCCACGCGAGCGGAGGACGGTGGACATGGCGGGCACGACCCCGAACACACGCAGGTCGGCGGGCACGGACGACGCGGAGCTGCAGAACGCCTACCGCATGGTCTCCGACGTGCTGGCCGGAGCGGTGCGCGAGACCCTCGCCGCGCCGGGGCCCGACCCGGCCCGGTTCGCCGTGCGCAGGCTGACCGCGGTCGACCGGGACATGCCGCCGGACGCCACCCCGCCCGGCTGGTCGCTGGCCTTCCTGGTGCTGGCCGACTGGTACGACGCCGCCCGCACCGCGCTCGCCGACCACGACGACCGCTCCGAGCGGGCACTGGGCTGGATCGGGAGCAACCTGGGCCCGCGCTACGCGGCCCGGGCCCGCTACACGGTCGCCCCGCTCGTCGACCCGGCCGACGCCCGCGAGACCTCGCACTACGTCGACGCGCTGGGCGTGGACTTCCTGGCGTCGATGGTCTGGACGGTCGCGGCGGTCGTCGCCGAGTTCCCGGCCGAGGACACCGCGGAGGTCTGGCCCCGCACGAGGGCCGACGCCGCCCGCTGACGTCGCAGGTCACGCCCGGTCCGACGGGCGCTCGACGGGTGACTGTCGGACCCCACCCGCATGATGGTCGGCGTGACCGCACTCGAGGGCTTCTCCCCCGCCACCCGCCAGTGGTTCGAGGGAGCCTTCGCCGCGCCCACGGCGGCCCAGGAGGGCGCCTGGTCCGCGGCGCAGGCCGGGCGCAACGCGCTCGTCGTCGCGCCGACCGGGTCCGGCAAGACCCTCGCCGCGTTCCTCTGGGCGCTGGACCGGCTCGCCGCCACCCCGCCGCCCGCCGAGCCGAAGCACCGCTGCCGGGTCCTCTACGTCTCGCCGCTCAAGGCCCTCGCCGTCGACGTGCAGCGCAACCTGCGCTCGCCGCTGACCGGCATCCGCCAGGCCGCGCAGCGGCTCGACGAGCCGGTCCCCGACATCACCGTCGGGATGCGCACCGGCGACACCCCGGCCGACGAGCGACGCCAGTTCCAGCGCACCCCGCCGGACGTGCTGGTCACCACCCCGGAGTCGCTGTTCCTGCTGCTCACCTCGGCCGCGCGGGAGTCCCTGCGCGGGGTGACGACGGTGATCCTCGACGAGGTGCACGCCGTCGCCGGGACGAAGCGGGGGGCGCACCTGGCGGTGTCGCTGGAACGCCTCGAGGAGATCACCGAGGCCACCCCGCAGCGGATCGGGCTCTCGGCGACCGTGCGCCCGGTGGACGAGGTCTCGACGTTCCTGTCCGGCACCCGCCCGGTCGAGGTCGTGCAGCCCGCGATCCCCAAGACGATCCGGGTCGAGGTGCAGGTCCCGGTGCCCGACCTGGCCGCGCTCGACGAGCGGCCCGCCCCGGGCAGCACCGACGAGGAGGTCGTCGGGTCCGCCGCGGGCACGGCGCGCAAACCCTCGATCTGGCCCGCGGTGGAGGAGCGGCTGCTCGGCCTGGTGCGCGAGCACCGTTCGACCATCGTGTTCTCCAACTCCCGCCGGCTCGCCGAGCGGCTCACCTCCCGGCTGAACGAACTCGCCGCCGAGCAGGAGGCCGCAGCCCTGGAGGAGGCCGCCGACCTCGACGCCGACGCCCCGGGTGCGTTCCCGGCCGAGGCGGTCGGGCAGTCCGGGGTGGGCGGCGGGGCCGCGCCGACGGTGGCCAAGGCCCACCACGGCTCGATGTCGCGCGACCAGCGGACCCTGGTCGAGGAGGAGCTGAAGTCCGGCGTGCTGCCGTGCGTCGTCGCGACGTCCAGTTTGGAGCTGGGCATCGACATGGGGGCCGTCGACCTGGTCGTGCAGGTCGAGGCGCCGCCGTCGGTCGCGTCCGGGCTGCAGCGGGTCGGGCGCGCCGGGCACCAGGTGGGCGCGGTGTCCGAGGGCGTCGTGTTCCCGAAGTACCGCGGCGATCTCGTGTCCTGCGCCGTCGTCGCCGAACGGATGACGACCGGGTCGATCGAGTCCACGCGCTACCCCCGCAACCCGCTCGACGTGCTGGCCCAGCAGATCGTCGCGATGGTCGCGATGGAGTCGTGGCAGCTGTCCGACCTCGCCGCGACGATCCGCCGGGCGGCCCCGTTCGCGGCGCTGCCGGACTCCGCGCTGCACTCGGTGCTGGACATGCTGGCCGGACGCTACCCGTCCGAGGAGTTCGGCGAGCTGCGCGCCCGCATCACCTGGGACCGGGTCACCGACGAGCTGCGCGGCCGCCCGGGCGCGCAGCGCCTGGCCGTCACCTCCGGCGGCACCATCCCCGACCGCGGCCTGTTCACCGTGATGACGCCGGGCGGCGCGGACGGCGCCGGGTCGCGGGTCGGCGAGCTCGACGAGGAGATGGTCTACGAGTCCCGCGTCGGGGACACGTTCCTGCTGGGGACCTCGTCGTGGCGGGTCGAGGACATCACCCACGACCGCGTGATCGTCACCCCGGCGCCGGGGGTGCCCGCCCGGATGCCGTTCTGGAAGGGCGAGTCGATCGGGCGGCCGCTGGAGCTGGGCCGGGCCGTCGGCGCGTTCGTGCGCGAGATGTCCGGGCTGGCCGACGCCGACGCCCGGGAGCGCGCCGCCGCGGCCGGGCTCGACGAGTGGGCCTGCGACAACCTGCTGTCCTACCTGCGCGAGCAGCGCGAGGCGACCCGGCACGTGCCGAGCGACCGCACGATCCTGGTGGAGCGGTTCCGCGACGAGCTGGGCGACTGGCGCCTCGTCGTGCACTCGCCGTTCGGGGCGCAGGTCAACGGGCCGTGGGCGCTGGCGATCGCCGCCCGGATGCGGGAGCGCCGCGGGGTCGAGGTGAGCGCGTCGGGCGCCGACGACGGGATCGTGCTGCGCCTCCCGGACGCCGTCGACGACAACGGCACCGAGGTCGTCCCGAGCGCCGAGGACGTGCTGCTGGAGCCGGGCGAGATCGAGCAGATCGTCGTCGCGGAGCTGGGGAACTCGGCGCTGTACGCGTCGCGGTTCCGGGAGTGCGCCGCGCGGGCGCTGCTGCTGCCCCGGCGCGACCCGGGCCGCCGCAGCCCGTTGTGGCAGCAGCGGCAGAAATCGGCGCAGCTGCTGAGCGTCGCGGGCAAGTTCGAGCAGTTCCCGATCACCCTGGAGGCGATGCGGGAGTGCGTGCAGGACGTCTACGACCTGCCCGGCCTGCGCGAGCTGATGGGCGACGTCGCCGCGCGGAAGGTGAAGGTCGCCGAGGTCGAGTCGTCGCAGCCGTCGCCGTTCGCGCGCAGCCTGCTGTTCGGCTACGTCGGGATGTTCCTCTACGAGGCCGACGCGCCGCTGGCCGAGCGCCGCGCGGCCGCGCTGTCGCTGGACTCGACGCTGCTGGCGGAACTGCTCGGCTCCGAGGCGATCCGGGAGCTGCTCGATCCGGAGATGCTGGCCGAGATCGAGGGCCAGCTGCAGCGCACCGACCCGGACCGGCACGCCCGCGACATGGAGGGCGCCGCGGACCTGCTCCGCTTCGTCGGTGACCTGTCCGAGGCCGACGGGCGGGCCCGCGGTGTCGACCCGGCGTGGCTGGCGCAGCTGGAGCGCGACCGCCGGGCGCTGCGGGTGCGGATCGCCGGCGAGGAACGGTTCGTCGCGATCGAGGACGCCGGCCGGATCCGGGACGCGCTGGGCACGGCGCTGCCGGTCGGGGTGCCGGAGGCGTTCACCGAGCCGGTGCCCGACCCGCTCGGGGATCTCGTGCTGCGCTGGGCGCGCACGCACGGGCCGTTCACCGCCGCCGAGCTCGCCCGCCGCTTCGGGCTGGGCGTGGCCGTGGTCGCCGGGGTGCTGGAGCGGCTCACCGGCACCGGTCGGCTGATGAAGGGCGAGCTGCGCCCGCAGGCGTCGGTGCCCGCCGGTTCCGGCGGCGAGCTGGAGTACTGCGACGCCGAGGTGCTGCGACGGCTGCGGCGCGCGTCGCTGGCGAAGCTGCGGCACGAGGTCGAGCCCGTCGAGCAGCGGGCGCTGGGCCGGTTCCTGCCGCAGTGGCAGGGCGTCCAGGTGCGGTCGGGCTCCGAGCGGCGAGGCCGGGTGCGCCGCGCACCGGGTGCCGAGGACGTGCTCGGTGTGGTCGAGCAGCTCGCCGGGGCGCCGCTGCCGGCGAGCGCGGTCGAGTCGCTGGTGCTGCCGGCCCGGCTGCCGGGTTACACCCCCGCGCTGCTCGACGAGCTGACCGCCTCCGGTGAGGTGACCTGGGTCGGGTGCGGCGCACTGTCCGGGCAGGACGGCTGGCTGGCGCTGGCCCCGGCCGACGTGGCGGATCTGCTGCTGCCCGCCCCCGACCTGGACACCGCGGGTACTCCGCTGCACACCGCGGTACTGGCCGCGCTCGGGCTGACCGACCCGGCCGCGCTGACCGATCCGGAGGCCGCACCGGACTCCGGGGGCGGTGCGCTGTTCTTCCGCGAGCTCGCGACCCGGGCCGGGGTGCTGCTGACCGAACAGGACGAACCGGCCCCTTCCGACGACGACGTCGTCGCCGCCGTCTGGGACCTGGTCTGGGCGGGTGCGCTCACCAACGACACGCTCGGCCCGCTGCGGGCCCGGCTGTCCGGGGGCGGCGGGCGGCGTGGCGCGTCCGGGCGGCAGGGCGGGGCGCACCGCACGGCACG
>NZ_WWFY01000381.1:0-12175 GCF_009864975.1 Pseudonocardia sp. SID8383 | reverse complement strand
GTCGAGTGGGCCGACCAGCGCCTGTACCGGCTCGACCGCGGCGCCGCCCCGGTCGCGCTCACCCCGGAGCCCGCGGTGCCCCGCGGCGACCGCCACGCCGACGGCGACGTCGCCCCCGACGGCACCTGGATGGTCGTGGTCCGCGAGCGCCACCACGCCGCGCACACCCCGGCCGCCGAGGTCGTCAACGAGATCGTGCGGCTCGACGCCCGCGCCCCGTCGGAGCCGGAGGTGCTGGTCGGCGGCCCGGACTTCGTCGCCGCGCCGCGGATCTCCCCGGACGGCGGCACGCTGGCCTGGCTGTCCTGGAACCACCCGTCGATGCCGTGGGACGACGTCGAGCTCACCGTCCGCGACCTGGCGTCCGGGGTGGACACCGTCGTCGCGGGCGGGCCGGGGGAGTCGGTCACCGAGCCGCAGTGGCAGTCCGACGGGTCGCTGACGTTCATCAGCGACCGGACCGGCTGGTGGAACCTCTACCGCTGGCTGCCCGGCCACGACATCGAGACCCTGGTGCGGATCGACGCCGAGATCGGTGTCCCCGGCTGGTCGCTCGGCGGCTCGCGCTACGCCGTCCTCGACGACGGCCGCGTCGTGTTCGCCCGCTCCTCGCGCGGCTTCGACGCGCTGGTCGTGCGTGAGCTCGACGGCCGGATCATCGAGCTGGACACCCCGTTCACCGCGATCGGCTCGGTGCGCGCCGACGGGCCCTACGCCGTGGTCTGCGTCGCCGGGTCGCCCACGGCCGAGCCGGGCGTGCACCGCGTCGTGCCCGCCCCGGACGGTGCGGGGGAGCCCGGCGCGGCCGGGGTGCAGACCCTGCGCGCCCCGCGCGACCTCGGCCTGCACCCGGAGACCGTGTCGGTTCCCGAGCCGATCACGTTCCTGTCCTCGGACGCCGCGGGCAGCCCGCGCACCGGCTACGCGCTGTTCTACCCGCCGCCGGCCGGTCACGACGCCCCCGAGGGCGAGCTGCCGCCGCTGCTCGTCGTCATCCACGGCGGGCCGACCGGCTCCGCGACCCCGGTCCTCTCGGTCGCCGTGCAGTACTGGACCAGCCGCGGGTTCGGCGTCGTCGACGTCGACTACGGCGGCTCCACCGGCTACGGCCGCGCCTACCGCGAGCAGCTGAAGGGTGCCTGGGGGGTCGTCGACGTCGCCGACTGCCTCGCCGCGGCCCGCACGCTCGCCGACACCGGCCGCGTCGACCCGGCCCGGATGGCGATCCGCGGCGGCTCGGCGGGCGGGTTCACCACCCTGGCCGCCCTCGCCCGTGACGACACCCCGTTCTCCGCCGGGGCCGACCACTTCGGCGTCGCCGACCTGGCCGCGCTCGCCCGCGACACCCACAAGTTCGAGTCTCGCTACCTCGACGGCCTGGTCGGGCCGTGGCCCGCGGCGGAGGCGGTGTACACCGAGCGCTCCCCGCTCACCCACGTGGAGCGCTTCCGCACCCCGCTGATCGTGCTCCAGGGCGACGAGGACGCGATCGTCCCGCCCAACCAGTCGGAGATGATCGTCGACGCGCTGCGCGGGCGCGGGGTGCCGGTCGCCTACCTGCTGTTCGCCGGGGAGCAGCACGGCTTCCGGCAGGCCGCGAACATCCGCCGGGCCCTCGACGCCGAGCTCGCGTTCTACTCCCGGGTGTTCGGGTTCGCGCTGCCCCCGGAGGAGGGCATCGAGCCGGTGGACATCGAGAACCTGTGAGCGCCGGGCACTTCGTCGCCCGTGTGACCCTCGACCCCGACGCGCCCGCCGACGGCTACCCGTTCGACCTCGGCGTCGTGCGGTGGCTGCGCGCGCACGGCGGCCTCGCGCTCTACCCGGGCGTCACGTTCCTGGTCGGGGAGAACGGGTCCGGTAAGTCCACCCTGCTGGAGGCGCTCGCCGTCGCGCTCGGGCTCAACGCGGAGGGCGGCTCGGCGTCGTTCCGGTTCGCGACCCGGGCCAGCGAGTCCGACCTCGGGACGCACCTGCGGACGGTGCGCCGGCCGGGGCGGGAACGGACCAGCTTCTTCCTGCGCGCGGAGTCCTACTACAACGTGGCGACCGAGGTCGAACGCCTCGACCGGGAGGGCGGCGGCCCGCCGCTGTCGCCGGCGTTCGGGGGCTCGCCGCACGAGCGCAGCCACGGCGAGTCGTTCGTTGCGCTGCTGAGGAACCGGTTCTCCCCGCGCGGGCTGTACCTGCTCGACGAGCCGGAGGCCGCCCTGTCGGTCACCGGGGCCCTGGCCGTGCTCGCCCGGATGACCGACCTGACCGAGCGGGGCAGCCAGTTCGTCGTCGCCACCCACTCGCCGGTGCTGCTCGCGCTGCCCGGGGCGACGATCCTGGAGATCGGCGACGACGGCGCGGTCCGCCGCGTCGGGTACGACGAGGCGCTCCCGGTCGTGCTGACGCGGGGGTTCCTCGCCGACCCGGACGCATTCCTGCGGCACCTGTAGACGACCTCGGCCCCGGGAGGACAGGACGTCCTCCCGGGGCCGTGTCCACGAATGTCAGGCCGCGCCGCCCCCGTACCCGGCGCCGGACGGCACCTGCGGCGCGGTCAGCTCCGGGTCGGCGGGCTTCGCCCCGCCGCTGCGCGGCCCCTGCGACAGCCGCCGCTCCACCAGCCGCGAGATCCCGGTCAGGATCAGGCACAGCCCGATGTAGATCACCGCGATGACCAGCGCGACCGGCAGGATCGGCGAGCCCAGCTGGTTCTGGCTGCCCAGGAAACGCGCCTGGTAGAGCAGCTCGGGGTAGAGGATGATGAAACCGAGCGCGGTGTCCTTCAGGACCACGACGAGCTGCGACAGGATCGTCGGCAGCATCGAGCGCAGCGCCTGCGGGAGCAGCACGTTCGTCATCACCGGGGTCTTGCGCATCCCGAGCGCGTAGGCGGCCTCGCGCTGACCGCGCGGCACCGCGTTGACACCGGCGCGGAACACCTCGGCGAGCACCGAGCCGTTGTAGAGCATCAGGCCGAGCACGACCGCCCAGAAGGCGTCGATCTCGATGCCGAGCCCGCGGGAGAGGCCGAAGTACAGGATGAAGATCAGCACCAGCAGCGGGACGGCGCGGAAGAACTCGACGACCGTCGTCGCCGGGACGCTGACCCAGCGGTGGTCCGAGAGCCGTCCCGCGGCGAAGAACGCACCGAAGGCCAGCGACAGCACCGCGGCCACCGCGAAGGCGCTGATCGTCGCCCAGAGCGCGCCGAGCAGCAGGTACTGGATGCGGACGTAGGTGATCCACTCCCACAGCCGCGGGGAGAACTGCCCGGCTTCGTAGAACCGCCAGACCACGAACCCGACCAGTGCCAGGACGACCAGCGTGCCGACCACGCCGAGGGTCCGGTTGCGCCGGATCGCGGCCGGTCCGGGCACGTCGTAGAGGACCGAGCTCATCGGGCGACACCCCACTTCGCGTCGAGCCGCCGCTGCAGCAGCGTCAGCGGGACCACCAGGACCACGAAGATCGCCGCGATCCAGAGCAGGCCGATCATGACGTTGTAGCCGCGCTCGGAGAGCACGCTGTAGACGCTGCCCAGCTGGAACACCGCGAACCCGGAGGCGATCGTGGTGTTCTTCAGCAGCGCGATCTGGATGTTCGTCATCGGTGGGACGACGGCCCGCACAGCCTGCGGGAGCACGATCTGCCCCAGTGTCTGGGTGAAGGTGAAACCGAGCGCCCGGGCCGCCTCGGCCTGGCCGACCGGCACGGTGTTGATGCCCGACCGGACGATCTCGCAGACGAACGCCGCGGTGTAGAGGGTCAGGCCGATGCAGGCCAGGGTGAAGAACGAGAACTCCACCAGCTCCAGGCGCGGGTAGGCGAAGGCGAAGAAGAACAGCACCAGGGTGAGCGGCGTGTTCCGCAGCAGCGTCACGTAGAGGCTGCCGAAGCTGCGCAGCACCGGCACCGGGCTGACCCGCAGACCGGCGATCAGGGTGCCGAGGATCAGCGAGCCGATCGCCGAGACGACGAACAGCCCGACGGTGCCGAGGATCGCGCGCCAGTACACGTCGGCGTTGTCCAGCAGGACGTTCACCGCGATGCCCTCCTTCCGTGCTCATGGACGCGGCCGGTCCCCGGGACCACCCGGGGACCGGCCGCGTCACGGAATCAGTAGCGGTCGATCGCCGGCGGCTGGGCCTGGGTGCCGGACTTGCCCAGGGTGCCGTCGTAGATCGTCTTCCAGGTGCCGTCGTCGATCGCGGCCTGCAGCAGGTCGTTGACCTTGGTGCGCAGCGCGGTGTCGTTCTTGGGCAGGCCGATGCCGTAGGGCTCGGAGGAGAACTTCTCGCCGACGACCTTCAGCTGCTCCGGGTTCTGCGAGGCGTAGCCGAGCAGGATCGCGTCGTCCGTGGTGACGGCGTCGACCTGGCTGTTGATCAGCTGGTCGACGCACTGGGTGTAGGTCTGGAACTCGACGATGTTCGACGCCTCGGTGAGGTTCTGGTCCCGGACCCGCTGGATCGGGGTCGAGCCGGTGACCGAGCAGACCTTCTTGCCCTGCAGCGTCTGCGGGCCGGTGATCGCGTTGTCGTCGGCGCGCACGAGCAGGCCCTGGCCCGCGGTGTAGTACGGCCCGGCGAACCCGACGCGCTGCTTGCGCTTGTCGTTGATCGTGTAGGTGCCGACGTAGTAGTCGACCTCGCCGCGCTCGATGACGTCCTCACGTGCCGCGGACGGGACGACCTTGTAGTCGATCTGGTCCGGGGAGAAGCCGAGACCGCCGGCGACCATCCTGGCGATGTCGATGTCGAAGCCGGTGAACTGGCCCGTGGTGGCGTCGCGGAAACCGAGGCCCGGCTGGTCGTCCTTGACGCCGACGATCACGCGGCCGCGCTGCTTCATCGCCGCGAACGTCGGCGAACCGGCGACCTCGACGTTCTGTGCGACGGTGGGCTCGTAGCCCGAGCCCTCGGCGCCCGGTGCGCCCTCCTGGCCGCAGCCGGCCAGGGCCAGGGTGGCGGCCAGGGCGGCCGCCACCAGGATGCGGGTTCTCTTCACGTTCGCTCCGCTCGTCGGGGTGGGGTGGGTCAGTGGGAGAGGATCTTGCCGAGGAAGTCCTTGGCCCGGTCGCTGCGCGGCGCGGTGAAGAAGTCGTCGGGCGTGGAGTCCTCGACGATCTCGCCGTCGCTCATGAACACGACGCGGTGCGCGGCCCGGCGGGCGAAGCCCATCTCGTGGGTCACGACGACCATCGTCATGCCCTCCTTGGCCAGCGAGGTCATGGTGTCGAGCACCTCGTTGACCATCTCCGGGTCCAGCGCCGAGGTCGGCTCGTCGAAGAGCATCACCTTCGGCTTCATCGCCAGCGCGCGGGCGATCGCCGCGCGCTGCTGCTGGCCGCCGGACAGCTGCGCCGGGTACTTGTCGCGCTGGTTCGCGATGCCGACGCGCTCCAGCAGCGCCAGCCCGGTCTTCTCGGCCTCGGCCTTGGAGGCGCCGCGGACCTTGAGCGGGGCCAGCGTGACGTTCTCCAGGATCGTCTTGTGCGCGAACAGGTTGAACGACTGGAAGACCATGCCGACGTCGGCGCGCAGGGCGGCCAGCGCCTTGCCCTCCGCAGCCAGCGCGGTGCCGTCGATCTCGATCGTGCCGGTGTCGATCGGCTCGAGACGGTTGATCGTGCGGCAGAGTGTGGACTTGCCGGAACCGGAGGGGCCGAGGACGACGACGACCTCACCACGGGCGACGTCGAGATCGATGTCGCGCAGCACGTGGAGGTCGCCGAAGTGCTTCTGCACCCCGGCCATCCGCACCATGGGAGTGCTGGACGCGGGCGGGCTGGTCATGCTGCCTCCGGACATGGCGAGAGCCTGGACGGAACGGACATGCGAGTCCACCACCTTGAGGAACCTTTAGGGTCTCGGCCACGTAACGGAAAGGGCGGGCAGCGGTGCACATCCTGCTGATCGAGGACGACGACCGGGTCGCCGCCGCGCTGCGCCCGGCGCTGCACCGGCACGGGATGACCACGACCCGCCTCGACCACGGCCGCGGCGCCGTCGACCACCTCGACGGCGTCGACGTCGTGCTGCTCGACCTGGGCCTCCCCGACGCCGACGGGCTCGACGTCTGCCGTGCGATCCGCGCCGTCTCCGAGGTCCCGGTGCTGATGGTGACCGCCCGCGGCGAGGTCACCGACCGCATCGCCGGTCTGCACACCGGCGCCGACGACTACCTGGTCAAGCCCTACGACATCGGCGAGCTCGTGGCCCGGGTGCACGCGGTGCAGCGCCGCCGCAAGGTCGGTGACGACGGCACGGTCGCCCCGGCCGGGTCGGCCCCGGTGACCGTCGGCGACGTCCGCGTCGACCCCGAACGGCACGAGGTCACCGTCGCCGGGGAGCAGGTGGTGCTCACCCGCAAGGAGTTCCAGGTGCTGTCGCTGCTCGCGCGCGCCGACGGCGCCGTCTGCACCCGCGCCCAGATCGTCGCCGAGGTGTGGGGGCGCGGCTGGGCGGGCGCGAACCGGACCCTCGACGTGCACGTGGCGACGCTGCGGACCAAGCTCGGCCGCCCCGAGCTGGTGCGCACCGTGCGCGGCGTCGGGTACCGCTTCGCCGCCACCGAGGACTGACCCGTGCGCAGCCGGCTGCTGCTGGTCGTGCTCGTGCTCGTCGGGCTGCTCGCCGCCGGGCTGGGCGTCCCGCTGGCGTGGACCGCCGCCCAGCGCGCCCAGGAGGAGGTCTTCACCGACCGGCTCACCGACACGATCTCCTTCGCCTCCACCGCGCAGCGCCCGCTCATCGAGGCCCCCGCGGGCAGCTCCGCGCTCACCACCTTCACCGACGAGATCACCCGCTACGACGACGTCTACGGCGTCGCGGTGCTCGTGGTCGACCGGACCGGTCGGACACTGACCGCGTCCCGCCCGGCCGACCGGCTGCCCGAGCTGGGGGACTACGCCACCGAGCGGACCGCGGTCGCGCTGGCCGGGCGCCGTTCGTCGACCTACCCGCTGCTGATGCCGTGGGACGCCCGGCCGCTGGTGCTGGCCGAGCCGGTGCTCGTCGACGGCGAGGTCGTCGGCGCGGTGGCGACGGTGTCACCGACCGACGCACTGCGGGCCGAGGCGGTGCGCACCTGGTCGCTGATCGCCGGGGCCGCGGTGTTCGCGCTGCTCGCCGGCACCCTGGTCGCGCTGCCGCTCACCGCCTGGGTGCTGCGCCCGGTCCGCCGGCTCGACGAGGCGATGGGCCGGGTCGGGACGGCCGTCGTCGCCGGGGGGCCGCCCGGTCCGCCGTCGCGGCGCAGCGGCCCGCCGGAGCTGCGCTCGCTGGCCGGGTCGTTCGACCGGATGACCGAGACGGTGCGCGAGGCGCTCGCCGCGCAGCGCGCGTTCGTCGCCGACGCCTCCCATCAGCTGCGGAACCCCCTCACGGCGCTGCGCCTGCGGCTGTCCAACCTCGACGGGCACGTCGACCCGGCCGCCGCCGACGACCACCTCGCGGCGATGGAGGAGGCCGAGCGGCTGTCCCGGGTGCTCGACGGGCTGCTGGCGCTGGCCCGCGCCGAGCGCGCGGTGGAGGATCCGGGTGACGCCGAGGACACCGACCTCGACCTCGTCATCGCCGAACGCGTGGACAACTGGCGGCCGCTGGCCGAGCACTCCGGGATCGAGCTGCGCCGCAGCGGCCCGCACGGTCTGCACGCCCTGATCGGCGAGCCCGCGCTGGAGTCGGTGCTCGACGCGCTGCTCGACAACGCGCTCAAGTACACCCCGGCCGGGCGACGGGTGCGGGTCGCGACGCTGCGCACCGCGGACCGGATCGGCGTCAGCGTCGTCGACGGCGGGCCCGGCCTGGCGCCGGAGGACCGGGCGCGGGCCACCGACCGGTTCTGGCGGGCGCCCGGTCAGACCAACGTCGAGGGCAGCGGGCTGGGTCTGGCCATCGCGGTGCGGGCCGCCGCCGCGGCCGGCGGGAGCCTGCAGCTGGGCGCCGCCCCGGGCGGCGGGCTGCGGGTCACACTGTGGCTGCGCCCGGGTGCGGCTCAGTAGCCCTTGGTGGCCCGGTAGAACGCGACGGCGCCGTCGTGCAGCGGGATCGGCTGGGTGCCGATCGCCGAGCGGGAGTCGACGGTCACCGCGGCCGGGCTGGCCTGGGCCAGCCGCGGCTGCTCGTCGAAGGCGGCGCGGATGAGCGCGCCGGCCAGGTCGGCGTCCATCCCCTCGGTGACCAGCAGCGCGTTGCGCACCGACAGGCACGACACCGGGCCGGGCAGGCCGTAGGTGTTCGCGGGGACCGTCGCCACCGAGTAGACGGGGTACCGGTCGCGCATCCGGTCGAGCACGCCGCCGAGCTCCAGCAGCCGGATCGGGACCTGCGCGGCCAGCTCCCGCACGCCGTCGGTGGGGACCCCGCCGGACCAGAAGAACGCGTCGAGAGTGCCCTCGCGCAGCGCCGCCGTCGCGTCCGTGAGGCCCAGCTCCGCGCGGGTGCCCAGACCCGCGAGGCCGATCCCGGCCACGTCGAGCAGCCGGACCGCGATCGGCTGGTATCCGCTGCCACCCGGGCCGATCGACACCCGCCGCCCCCGCAGGTCCGCGATGCTGCGCAGGCCGGAGTCGGCGCGCACGACGATGTGGGTGACGTCGTCGTAGAGCCGGGCCAGTGCGCGCGGCTCGGCCGGGCCGGTGGTGCGGGCGGCGACGTCGGCGGCCACGTCGACCTGGCTGATCGTCACCGCGGCCGTACCGGTGGTCAGCAGCTCCATGTTCTGCGCGCTGCCCGCGGTCCCCAGCACCTGCGGGGCCGCGGCGAGCCCGAGCCGTTCCCGCCAGATCTCCGACAGCGTGCGCGCGAGGTTGATGTACACCCCCGGCTGCACCCCGCCGGCGATCACCAGCGGGGCGGCGGGCCGCGGCCCGGTGCAGGCGGCCAGCCCTGCCCCCAGACCCAGCACCGCCCCCGCGCGCAGCACGGTGCGCCTCGTCAGCGGGGGCCCGGGCCGGTGCACCGGCCCATCATCCCCGACGGCCCCGTCCCGGCGTCGTCGCACCGGGCGCCTACCCTCGGGTGTGTGAGCCGCAGCTACACCGTGCGCACCTACGGGTGCCAGATGAACGTGCACGACTCGGAGCGGATGGCCGGTCTGCTGGAGGACGCCGGGTACGCCCGGGCCGAGGACCCCGACACCGCCGACGTCGTCGTGTTCAACACCTGCGCGGTGCGGGAGAACGCGGACAACAAGCTCTACGGCAACCTCGGGCACCTGCGCCCCCGCAAGGTCGCGAACCCGGACATGCAGATCGCCGTGGGCGGCTGCCTGGCCCAGAAGGACCGTGACACGATCACGCGGCGGGCCCCGTGGGTCGACGTCGTGTTCGGCACGCACAACGTGCACGCCCTGCCGACGCTGCTGGAGCGGGCCCGGCACAACGAACAGGCGCAGGTCGAGATCGCCGAGGCGCTCGAGGTGTTCCCTTCGACGCTGCCCGCGCGCCGCGACTCCGCCTACGCCGGCTGGGTGTCGATCTCGGTGGGCTGCAACAACACCTGCACGTTCTGCATCGTGCCGTCGCTGCGCGGCAAGGAGCGCGACCGGCGCCCCGGCGACGTGCTCGCCGAGGTGCAGACCCTCGCCGCCGACGGCGTGCTCGAGGTGACCCTGCTGGGGCAGAACGTGAACGCCTACGGCTCGGACATGGGTGATCGGCAGGCGTTCTCGAAGCTCCTGCGGGCCTGCGGCGAGGTCGAGGGGCTGGAGCGGGTGCGGTTCACCAGCCCGCACCCGCGCGACTTCACCTCCGACGTGATCGCCGCGATGGCGCAGACCCCGAACGTCTGCCCGCAGCTGCACATGCCGCTGCAGTCCGGCTCCGACGACGTCCTGCGCCGGATGCGCCGCAGCTACCGCTCGGAGCGGTTCCTGTCGATCCTGGCCGAGGTGCGGGAGTCGATCCCCCACGCGGCGATCACCACCGACATCATCGTCGGTTTCCCCGGCGAGACCGAGCGGGACTTCCAGGACACCCTCGACGTCGTCGAGCGGGCCCGGTTCGCCGCGGCGTTCACCTTCCAGTACTCGAAGCGCCCCGGGACGCCCGCCGCGGACCTGCCCGACCAGCTGCCCAAGGCCGTCGTGCAGGAGCGCTACGAGCGCCTCGTCGCGCTGCAGGAGCGGATCTCCTGGGAGGAGAACCGCAGGCAGGAGGGCACCGAGGTCGAGCTGCTGGTGTCCACCGGCGAGGGCCGCAAGGACGCGGCGACCGCCCGGCTCACCGGCCGCGCCCGCGACGGGCGGCTCGTGCACTTCGCGCCCGGGGATGCGACCGGCATCCGGCCGGGCGACATCGTCACCGTCCGGATCGACCGCGGTGCCCCGCACCACCTCGTCGCCGACGGCGGCGTGCTCACCCACCGCCGCACCCGCGCCGGCGACGCCGCCGAGGCCGGCGAGCGCCCGTCCGGGGCACCGACCACTCTGGGTCTGCCCGCGTTCGGGGCCCCGGCGCCCGAGCCGGCACCCGCCACGCCGTCCTGCGGCGTCCCCGCCACCACCGGAGGTGCCCGATGAGCGACGTGTCCCCGGAGACCCGCGCCGAGATCGACCGGGCCGGGCGCGGTGTCGCCCGCCGGATCGACCCGGGTACGCGCGCCATGCTGATCGCGGTGGCGATCGTCGCCGCCGTCGCCGCGCTGCTGCTGCCGTGGGTGGCGGGCACCCCGGGCTGGCAGGTGCTGGCCTTCGGCACCTCCGGGCCGCTGCCGACGCTGTTCTCGTTCACCATGACCGGGTTCGCCGTCGTGGTGTCCGCGGCCGCGCTGCTGACCCGGCTGTGGGCGCTCGCGTGGCTCGCGGCCTTCGGCTGCGGGATCTCCTCGGTGAACGGGCTGTGGGCGATCTGGTCGCAGCAGACCGGCGCCGGGGCCGGCCCCGGGTTCGGGATGGTCCTCGGCGTGATCGCGGTCGTGCTGCTGACCTTCGTGTGGGCGGGCGCCGCGCTGCAGCGCGACTGACCCCTACCGCTCGTCGACCGCCTGTTCGGCGGCGGTCAGCCACTCCCGCCACTGCGCCGCCTGCGCACGGGCCTGCTCGGCGCGCCTGCCGTCACCGGCCGCCTCGGCCTTCTCCGCCTGCGCCTCGAACTGCTCGACCCGCACCCGGAACTGCTCCACGCGGGCCTGGGCCTCGGGGTCGGTGCGGCGCCACTGCGCGTCCGCGGCGGCGGCGACCTTGTCCTCGATCCCGCGCAGCCGCCCCTCCAGGGTGCGGATCTCCTCGCGCGGGACCTTGCCGATGGCCTCCCAGCGCTCCTGGACCTCGCGCAGCCGGGCCCGTGCGCCGTCCGGGTCGGACAGGTCGATCGTCTCGGCCTCGGCGAGCAGGGCCCGCTTCGCCTCGGCGTTCTCGGCGAACTCGGTGTCGCGGGCGGAGAAGTACTCCCCGCGGCGGGCGAAGAAGCGGTCCTGCGCGCCGCGGAAGCGGGCCCACAGCGCGTCGTCGGCCTCGCGGTGGGCGCGGCCCGCGGCCTTCCACTCGGTCATCAGGTCGCGATAGGCGGCCGCGGTCGCGTTCCACTCGTCGGAGTCGGCCAGGGCCTCGGCCCGGTCGACGAGCTCCTCCTTGCGGGCCTTCGCGGTGACCCGCTGGCGGTCGAGGTCGGCGAAGTGCGAGCCGCGCCGCCGGTTGAACGCCTCCCGGGCCTTCGAGAAGCGCTTCCACAGCTGCTCGTCGGTCTTCTTGTCGACGCCGCGGACGCTGCGCCACTCGTCGAGGATCGCCTTGAACCGGTCCCCGGCCTGCTTCCACTGGGTGGAGTCCGCGGCCATCTTCTCGGCCTCGACGGCGAGCGCCTCCTTGCGGGCGACGGCGTCGTGCCGGGCGCGCTCGCGCTCCTCCTTCGCCGCGCTGACGCCCTGCTCGGCCCGGCCGACCAGCTCGTCGAGCCGTTCGCGCAGGGCGGGCACGTCCCCGACCACGTGCGCCTCGCCGAGGCCCTCGCGCAGCGCGGTGAGCGCGGTCAGCGACGCCTTCGCGTCCCCGCCGCCGGCGATCCGCGCGGCGAGCACCTCGGTCTCGGTGACCAGCGCGTCGAACCGCTTCGCGTAGTGCTCCAGGCCCTCCGCGGGCGGTCCGGCCTGGTAGGAGCCGACGACCCGCTCGCCGTCGGCGGTGACCAGGGTGATGGTCCCGTCGTCGTCGGCGCGGCCCCAGCGGCCCGGGTCACCGG
>NZ_WWFY01000380.1:0-10493 GCF_009864975.1 Pseudonocardia sp. SID8383 | reverse complement strand
TCAGAGCCAGACCGGTAGCGGCGGCGGGAGCTTCCCGTCGGCGTCGCGCAGGCCCTTGTCGAACGGGCGGCCGAGCAGCCAGGCGATGATGTCGTGCGCCTTGCCGCGGACCGTGCCGAGGTCGCGCGGCTCGGCGCCGTCCGGCCCGGCGGGCCCCGGCCCGAACTCCAGCGTCGCGCCGGTGCGGACCTCCTCCAGGCGCACGTGCGGGCAGCCGGGCTTGCGCTCCAGCCGCGCGACCACGTCGGCGACCAGCACCTCCCGCATCGGGATCGGCAGGTCCTTGAACGAGGCGCCGACATCGAGGTCGACGGCGTGGATCCACACCTCGCGCGCCCGGTTCCAGGGCACCGCCGTCACCGGCATCTCGATGCCCTGCGGGTTGCGCACGGTCGCCGACCAGGCCTTCTCGGGCATCGCCCGGACCGCGTCGGCGAGCCGGTCGGAGGAGGCGACGACGTCGGCGCGGATCTCGTCGGAGCTGCGCCCGGCCCCGGCCTCGATGTCGGCGTCGCGGGACGCGGGATCGGGGTAGGCCGGGGTCTCGACGCCGGTCCGCGCCCAGGTCAGCAGGTTCACCATGGCGTCGGCGTTGCGGGCCAGGTGGGTGAGCACGTGCGCGCGGGTCCAGCCCGGCAGCGCCGACGGGGCGCGGAACGCCTCGCCCGCCATCCGGGTCATCAGCCCGCGCAGGTGGGCCTGGCCGTCGCCGGCCCAGGCCAGCGCGTCGCCCACCGGCGGCGGGACGACGGCGTGGCCGTCGCCGGGGGTGCGTGCGGGGGTCACCGCACCGCCCGGCACACGTTGCGGCACTCGCCGATCCCCTCCACCGCGGTGACGATCTCGGCGCCGTCGGTGAGGTAGCGCGGGGGCGTGCGCGCGTCACCGACGCCGCCCGGGGTGCCGGTGGCGATGACGTCGCCCGGGTTGAGCGTGAGGATCTCCGACAGGTAGACGACCAGGTCCACCGCGCCGAACACGAGCTGGTCGGTCGTGGAGTCCTGCATGGTCTCCCCGGACAGCTCCGAGGAGATCCGCAGCGCGCCACCGGCGGCCGGGTCGGCGGGCAGCTCGTCGGGGGTGACCAGCACCGGCCCGAGCGGCGTCGAGTGCTCCCAGGTCTTGCCCTGCAGGAACTGCTTGGTGCGCCGCTGGTAGTCGCGCATCGACACGTCGTTGAGCACGGTGTACCCGGCGATCGCGGCCGCGGCCGCCTCGCGGTCGGCGCGCCGGACCGAGCGACCGATGACGACGACGAGCTCGGCCTCGTAGTCGACCCGGTCGGACTGCTCGGGCAGCTCGATCTCGTCGTACGCGCCGATCAGGGCGGGCGCGTACTTGCCGAAGACCGTCGGGTACTCGGGCAGCTCGTTGCCCATCTCGAGCACGTGGTCGCGGTAGTTCAGCCCGATGCAGATGATCTTCTCGGGTGACGGCACCAGCGGCGCGTAGTCCAGGCCCGCGGTCTCGTGCACCGGGCCCGCCGCGCCCGCGGCGTGCTCGGCCCAGTCGGGGCGCTCCAGCAGCGCCCGCACGTCGGTCTCCCCCGTCTCGACGGCGGTGTCGCCGTCGACGCGCACCGCCCGGTGCCCGGTCGCGGTCCGGATCGTCGCGAGCCTCATCGTGCGGGTGCCTCCCGGTATCGGTTGCCGTCCGGCGGAGAGTCTGCGCCACCGGGGGCCCGCGGGACAGTCAGGGGGTGGGTTACCGCGCGTCCCGGCCGGTGGACGGGCCGAACTCACCCGTACGGCTGACACCGTCGACGGACCGCGACACGCGTTCCGCCACCACGGCGACGGGGCGGCCCCGTCCGGGCATCCGCCCCGCCGGTGCGGCGCCACCCGTCCCGCCCGCAGGTGACCGCCCGCCCTCGCCGACCCGGCGTCGTGGCGGTCCGCAGCCACACCCGCTGTCCGGTGACCACAGCCATTGCAGCAGGTGTGGATGCCGGACAGCGGGTGTGGCTCCGCCACGGCACTCCCACGGCCCGGCGGCGACCGCCCCGGGCCGGCACCCGGGTCAGATCGCGGCGTCGTCCTCGGCGCCACCGCCGCGCACGGGCAGGTCGTCGAAGACCGCGGGCGGCTCCCGCCACGCCTGCTCCGGCGCCCCGGCGCGGGCCGCGGCGACCGCCCGCCACACCCGCTCGGGGGTGCAGGGCAGGTCGATGTGCCGCACACCCAGGTCCGACAGTGCGTCGACCACGGCGTTCTGCACCGCGGGGGTCGACCCGATCGTCGCGGACTCGCCGATGCCCTTGGCGCCGAGCGAGTTCAGCGGGGTCGGGGTCTCGGTCGTCGCGGTCTCGAAGGAGAACAGGTCGGCCGCGGTCGGAATCGTGTACGCGGCGAGGCTGGAGGTCAGGGGCTGGCCCTCGTCGTCGAACAGGACCTCCTCGTGCAGCGCCTGGGCGACGCCCTGGGCGAGCCCGCCGTGCTGCTGGCCCTCGACGAGCAGCGGGTTCAGGATCCGCCCGCAGTCGTCGACGGCGACGTGCCGGCGCGGGGTGACCCGGCCGGTGTCGGTGTCGACCTCGACCACCGACAGGTGCGCCCCGAACGGGAAGGTCGCCCCGTCCTGCGCGGAGTCGAGCCCGACGTGCAGCTCCTCCCCCGTGGCGGCGGCCTGGCGGTGCACGTCGCTCCAGGTCGCGGTCGGGCCGCCGGGCACACCGGCGACGCCGAAGATGCCCTCGTCGGTGATCTCGACGTCCTCCGCGGCGGCCTCCAGCAGGTGCGCGGCGAGCTTGCGGGCCCGCTCGTACAGCTCGTGCGCGGCCTCGGACACCGCGGTCCCGCCGAGCTGCAGCGACCGCGAGCCGCCGGTCCCGGCGCCGCGCGGGACGAGCGCGGTGTCGGACTGGACGTAGCGGATCCGGTCCATCGGGATGCCGAGCCGGTCCGACACCAGCATCGCGAACGAGGTCGCGTGCCCCTGACCGTGCGCCGAGGTGCCGGCCGACACGGTCGCCGTGCCGTCGGCGTGCACGGTCACCGAGCCGTACTCGCCGCCCCCGCCCCCGGCGGTGACCTCGACATAGACCGCGATGCCGATGCCCAGACGCACCGGGTCGCCCGCCGCGCGGCGGCGGGCCTGTTCGGCGCGCAGCTCGTCGTAGCCGGCGATGCGCAGGGCCTCACGCAGCGGCAGGTCGTAGTCGCCGACGTCGTAGCGGGCGCCGGTCGGGGTGGTGTACGGGAAGACGTCGGGCGCGAGCAGGTTGCGCCGGCGCAGCTCGACCGGGTCGATGCCCAGCTCGGCGGCGGCGACGTCGACCAGGCGCTCCAGGTGGGCGGCGGCCTCGGGGCGTCCCGCGCCGCGGAAGGCGCCCATCGGGGTGGTGTTGGTCAGCGCGGAGACGGCGTCGTAGCGCAGGTTCGTGATGTCGTAGACGCCGGTCGCCATGAGGTAGGTGGTGCGCAGCGGGAGCGCGCCGCCGAAGCCGGCGTAGGCCCCGGCGTCCCCGACCACCCGCACGCGCAGGCCGGTCATCCGGCCGTCACGGGTGAGGCCGAGCTCGTAGTAGCCGACCTGGCCGCGGCCGTGCGGCATCGAGACGAGGTTCTCCGAGCGGGTCTCGACCCAGGCCAGCGGCCGCCCCAGCGCCCGGGCGGCCGCGACGGTCGCGGTGTGCTCGGCGAGCACACCGGCCTTCGCGCCGAACCCGCCGCCGACGTGCGGGGCGATCACCCGGAGCTGGTCGGCCTCCAGCCCGGCCAGTCCGGCGAGCTGGGTGCGGAAGCCGTGCGGCATCTGGGTGGAGACGTGCACGGTGAGCGGGAAGTCGGTGGTGGTGGGGTCGGCGACGATCGCGTTGCCCTCCATCGGGACGGCCGCGACGCGCTGGTTCACCATCCGCGCGCGGACGACGACCTCGGCGCCGTCGAGCGGGTCGCCGGTCCCCCGCTCGCCCGCGGCCAGGTTGCTGCCCTGGTCGGGGAACTGCAGCGGGGCGTCGTCGGCGAGCGCGGCCTCGATGTCGGTGACCGCGGGCAGCGGGTCGTAGTCGACCTCAACGAGCTCGGTGGCGTCGACGGCGGCGGCGCGGCTCTCGGCGACGACCAGCGCCACCGCCTCGCCGACGAACCGCACCCGGTCGGTCGCCAGCGGCGGGCGCGGCAGCGCGGGGTTGAGGACCATCAGGCCGTGGTGGGCGGGCAGGTCGAGGTCGGCCGCAGTGTACACGGCGAGGACGCCGGGCGCGGCCGCGGCCTCGGTGGTGTCGATACCGGTGAGCAGCGCGTGCGCCACCGGCGAGCGGACGAACGCCACGTGGGCCAGGCCCGCCGGTGCGTCGGCACCGCGGACCAGGTTGCCGACGAAGGTGCTCGCACCGGTGATCAGGTCGGCGTCCTCGACGCGGCGGACGGAGGTTCCCAGGATCGAGCCAGGCATGTGGCCCACACTACAACACTAACCGGAGGGTCGTCCGGTTAGTGCGCCTCACACGTCGTCTGCGTCTCCACCTGCGGTGCCCGCCCGGCGACGGCCGGTAGCGTCCCCGCCATGCCCGAGTTCCACCACACCGACGTGCTCCCGCTCGGCCCGGACGACACCGAGTACCGCGAGCTCGACCTGCCCGCGGGAACCGTGACCGAGGCCGCGGGCCGCACCTTTCTCGAGGTCCCGCCCGAGACGATCACCGGACTGGTCCGCGCGGCCGTCACCGATATCCAGCACCTGCTGCGACCCTCGCACCTGAAGCAGCTGCGCGCCATCATCGACGACCCCGAGGCGTCCGGCAACGACCGGTTCGTCGCCACCGACCTGCTGCGCAACGCCTGCGTGTCCGCGGGCGGGGTGCTGCCGATGTGTCAGGACACCGGCACCGCGATCGTCGTCGGCAAGAAGACCGAGACCGTGCTGACCGGCGGCGACGACGAGGCCGCGGTGTCGCGCGGGGTCTTCGAGGCCTACCAGGAGCTGAACCTGCGCTACAGCCAGATGGCGCCGATCAGCTTCTGGGACGAGAAGAACACCGGCACCAACCTGCCCGCGCAGGTCGAGCTGTACGCCAAGCCGGGCCGGGACCCGTACTACGAGTTCCTGGTCATGGCCAAGGGCGGCGGCTCGGCCAACAAGACCTTCCTCTACCAGGAGACGAAGGCACTGCTGAACCCGAAGCGGCTCGCGGCGTTCCTGGACGAGAAGCTGCGCAGCCTCGGTACCGCGGCCTGCCCGCCGTACCACCTGGCGATCGTCGTCGGCGGCATGTCGGCGGAGTTCAACCTGAAGGTCGCCAAGCTGGCCTCGGCCCGCTACCTGGACAACCTGCCGACCGAGGGCTCGCCGCTCGGGCACGCCATCCGCGACACCGACCTGGAGCAGCAGGTCCTGGAGCTGACCCGCAACTTCGGGATCGGCGCCCAGTTCGGCGGCAAGTACTTCTGCCACGACGTGCGCGTCATCCGGCTGCCCCGGCACGGCGCCTCGCTGCCGGTCGGCGTCGCGGTGTCCTGCTCGGCGGACCGCCAGGCCAAGGCGAAGATCACCCCGTCCGGGGTCTACCTGGAGCAGCTGGAGCGCGACCCGGCCCAGTACCTGCCCGAGGCCACCGACGCCGACCTGTCCGACGAGGTCGTGCGGGTCGACCTGAACCGGCCGATGGACGAGATCCGCGCCCAGCTGTCGCAGCTGCCGGTGAAGACCCGGCTGTCGCTGACCGGGCCGCTGGTCGTCGCCCGCGACATCGCGCACGCCAAGATCGCCGAGCGGCTCGACGCCGGCGAGCCGATGCCGCAGTACCTCAAGGACCACGCCGTCTACTACGCCGGACCGGCCAAGACCCCCGAGGGCTACGCCTCGGGCTCCTTCGGTCCGACGACGGCCGGCCGGATGGACTCCTACGTCCAGCAGTTCCAGGAGGCCGGCGGGTCCCTGGTGATGCTGGCGAAGGGGAACCGGTCGAAGCAGGTCGTGGACTCCTGCGCCGCGAACGGTGGCTTCTACCTGGGCTCCATCGGCGGCCCGGCCGCCCGCCTGGCCCAGGACTGCATCCGCAAGGTCGACGTGCTCGAGTACCCCGAGCTCGGCATGGAGGCGGTCTGGAAGATCGAGGTCGAGGACTTCCCGGCGTTCGTCGTGATGGACGACAAGGGCAACGACTTCTTCGCCGACACCAGCGCCCCGACCCTGCAGGTCACCTTCCGCACCTGACCGCTGCGACGCCCGCCCCCCGGGGGTGTGCCCGCGGCCCCCGTGCACGGCGCGCCGTGCACCCAGGGGAACCCTCGTAGCGCTCTAAGCCACGAAGGTTCCCCTGGGGGCCACCCGGCGGGTGCCCGGCGACGACACCGGGGGCTCCCGGGAGTGGGCGGGCGGGTCAGCGCAGGCGGCGGGGGCCCGCGTCACGGCGGTCGGGCACCGGGCCGATCGTCACCCGGGCCCCGGCCACGAACGCGCCCTGCGGCGAGGCCAGCACCGGGTCGAGGGCGAGCGAGCGGACCTGCGGCAGGTCCTCGACGAGCCGCCCGATCCGCAGCACGACGTCCTCCAGCGCGGCGAGGTCGACCGGGTCCGTGCCGCGGTAGCCGGTGAGCAGCGGCGCCGCGCGCGGGGCCCGCACCAGCCGGGCCGCGTCCTCGGTCGAGACCGGCAGGACCCGGTAGGCGCGGTCGTCGAGCAGCTCGGTCGCCATCCCGGACAGCCCGAACGCGACCAGCGACCCGAACGACGGGTCGTCGACGACCTCCACCGTGCACGACGTGCCCTTCGGGGCCATCCGCTGCACGTAGACCTCGTCGGACCCGGTCACCCGCGACAGCTCCGCGTGCGCGACGCGCAGGGCCTCCTCCGAGACCAGGTCCAGGCGCACCCCGACGAAGTCGCCGCGGTGCCGCCACTGGTCCGCGGTCGCCTTGATGACCACCGGGTAGCCGAGCTGCTCGGCGGCGGCGACGGCGTCGTCGGCGCCCTTGGCCCGGCGGAAGGTGATCACCTCCAGGCCGTAGCAGGCGAGCAGGTCGACGGCCTCGTCGTCGGTGAGGGTGTGCCGGCTGTCCGGCCCGAACGACGCGATGAGCTCCCGCGCGCGGTCGGCGTCGATGCCCTCGGGCACGACGAACTCCCCGACCGGGGTGTCACGCCACTGCGCGTAGCGGCTGACCCGGCCCAGCGCCGACGTGGCCCGCTCGGGGCTGGCGAAGCTCGGCACCGACCCGCGGCCGGGCGTGCCGTCGGCGCCGGGTACCGACAGCTCCGCCGGGATGCCCTCGGCGGCGAGGAACACCGCGATGACCGGGACCCCGGCACCGTCCGCGGCGTCGCGCAGGGCGTGCGCGTGGTCCCGGCCGGCCACCGCGACCGGCGGGACGAACACCGCGATGAGCGCGTCCGGGCGGGCGTCGCCGTCCAGGGTCGCGCGGACCGCGCCGGCGAACGCCTCCGGCGAGGCCTGGGTGCCGACGTCGACCGGGTCCCCCGCCAGCTCCAGGCCCTCGTCGAGCAGCCCGTCGAGGACCAGCAGGTTGACTGCGGTGGAGTTGCCGACGACCGCGACCCGGCGGCCCTTCGGCAGCGGCTGGTGGGCGATGAGCAGGGCGGTGTCGAACATCTGCGGCAGCGTCTGCACGCGGATGACGCCGGACTGCTCGAACAGCGCCTGCACGCTGGACTCGTCGATCGGCGCCCCGACCGAGGCCAGCGACGGCAGCGTCCCGGTGTGCCGGCCGGACTTCACCGCGATCACCGGCTTGGTGCGGGCCAGCCTGCGGGCGACCCGGGCGAACTTGCGCGGGTTGCCGAAGGTCTCCAGGTAGAGCAGCACCTGCTCGGTGCTGGGGTCGGTCTGCCAGTACTGCATCAGGTCGTTGCCGGACACGTCGGCGCGGTTGCCGGCCGACACGAACGACGACAGGCCCAGCCCGCGGGTGCGGGCGTTGGCGAGGATGGCGCTGCCGAGCGCGCCGGACTGGCAGAAGAACCCGGTGCGCCCGTACCCGGGCATCCACGGGGCGAGGGTCGCGTTGAGCCGCACCGACGGGTCGGGGTTGGCGACGCCGAGTGCGTTCGGCCCGACCACCCGCATCCCGTGCGCCCGCGCCTCGGCGACCAGCCTGCGCTCGGCGACGGTGCCGCCGTCGTCGCCGGCGTCGGCGAAGCCGGAGCTGATCACGACCAGCACCTTCACGCCCTTGGCCAGGCAGGAGTCCATGACCTCGTCGATGTTCGCGGCCGGGACGGCGACGACCGCGAGGTCCACCTCGTCCGGGATGTCGATCACCGACGGGTAGGCGCGCACGCCCCGCACCGAGCGGGCGTCGGGGTTGACCGGGTAGACGGGGCCGGTGAACCCGGCGCGCAGCAGGTTCAGCAGGACGGCGTGGCCGATCTTGGTCTCGTCCGCGGACGCACCGATCACCGCCACCGAGGTCGGGTGCAGCAGGTTCGCGACGCTGCGGGCCTCGGCGGCCTGCTCGCGCGAGTAGCGGACCGCGATCGACTTCTCGGTGGGGTCGATGTCGAACTCGAGGTGCAGGACACCCTCGGCGAAGGCTCGTGTGACGCCGTAGCCGGCCTCACGGAACACCCGCACCATGGCGTGGTTCTCCACCAGCACCTCGGCCTCGAACCGGGACAGCCCGTTCTCCCGGGCCGCGGCGGCGAGGTGCTCGAGCAGGATCGAGCCGAGGCCGCGGGACTGGTGGTCGTCGCGGACGACGAACGCGACCTCCGCGGAGGTGACCGGCTTGTCGGTGCCCGCTCCCTCCTGGGCGGCCGCCCCGCCGCCGGGGGTCAGCCCCTCGTAGCGGCCGACCGCGATGATCTCGTCGCCGAGCAGCGCCAGGAACGCGACCCGGGTCCGGTGGTCGACGACGGTGAACCGCTCCAGGTCCCGCGCCGAGATCCGCGGGTACGGGCCGAAGTAACGCAGGTAGCGGGTGCGGTCGGACAGCTTGGAGTGGAAGGCGAGCAGCGCGTCGGCGTCGCCGGGCAGGATCGGGCGCAGGTGCACGATCCCGCCGTCGGAGGCGACGACGTCGGCCTCCCAGTGCCGCGGGTAGGGGTGCCCGGGGGCGCCGGCCGGGGTCTCGTCGGTCTTCTCGGTCATGGTCGGTCTCAGTCCCGCGGGTCGTCGGGGTCGAGGCCGTGCAGCGGGAACACCGCACGACGGGTCTCCAGGATCGCCGAGTCGACGCGCTCGCCGAACGAGCCGCCCCACCGCTCGAACGCCGGGTCGGCCCCGTCGGACATCGAGACCGGCAGCGGCGAACGGGTCCGGGTCGCCGCGAGCGCGGTCCAGTCCGCGGGGATGGAGGTGTCCGGGTCCAGGTCGCGGTCCAGGGCGACGGCCATCAGGTGCGTCCACGAGCGCGGGACCACCCGGTAGAGCGCGTACCCGCCGCCGCCGAGCACCAGCCACTTGCCGCCTGCGGTGGTCTCGGCCATCTCGCGCAACGCGTGGTAGATGGCCCGGTGGCCGTCGACAGACAGCTCCAGGTTCGCCAGCGGGTCCTCGGAGTGGGTGTCCGCGCCGCACTCGGTGACCAGCACCTGCGGACGGAACGACTCCAGCAGCGACGGGACGACGCCGTGGAAGGCCCGCAGCCAGCCCGCGTCGCCGGTGCCGGGGGGCAGCGAGACGTTGACGGCGTAGCCCTCGCCGGCACCGCGGCCGATCTCCCCCGCCCAGCCGGTGCCCGGCCACAGCGTGAGCGGGTGCTGGTGCAGCGAGATCGTCAGCACCCGGGGGTCGTCGTAGAAGCAGTCCTGCACGCCGTCGCCGTGGTGGACGTCGACGTCGACGTAGGCGATGCGCTCGTAGCCCTGCTCCAGCAGCCAGGCGATCGCGACCGAACAGTCGTTGTAGACGCAGAAGCCCGCGGCGCGGTCACGCATCGCGTGGTGCAGCCCGCCCGCCATGTTCACCGCGCGGTCCGCGCGGCCCTCGGCGATCTCCCGGGCGGCGGCGACCGAGCCGCCCGCGATCAGCGCGGACGCCTCGTGCATGCCGAAGAAGATCGGGTTGTCGGCGGTGCCCAGCCCGTGGCCGACGCCGAACGGCGCCTCCGGCGCGGACTTCACCGCGGTCTGGAAGCCGGGGGTGTGCACCCGGGTCAGATCCACCTCGCCCGCCGGCTCCGGGACGACCGGGTCGACGCCGTCGAGCACCCCCAGCCCGCGGGACAGCTCCATCATCAGCTCCAGCCGCACCGGGTTGAGGGGGTGGTCGTCGGACAGCTGGTAGGTCAGGAACTCCGGAGTCCACACCACCGACGTGCGAGCGCTCATGGGCCGGAACCGTATGCCAGGCCGGCGGGCGCGGTCACTCCCGCGCGGCCCACGGCCGGTCCCCGGTCTCGGCCGGCCGGTCCGGGTCGGCGCTCCACTCCGACCACGACCCGGGGTACAGCGCGGCCGGGGCGTCCGGCGTGGTGAGGCCGGACTCCTCCAGCGCGAGCACCAGGGCGCAGGCGTTGACGCCGGACCCGCAGTAGGCGCCGGTCGCGACACCGGGTGCGACGCCGGCGGCGCGGAAGCGCTCCGCCAGCGTG
>NZ_WWFY01000379.1:0-6252 GCF_009864975.1 Pseudonocardia sp. SID8383 | reverse complement strand
GGCGGCGGCCCCGGTGGGGACCGCGGTCCGGGCGCGGGCGCCGTCGCGGCCGTGCAGCAGCCGGGCCACGGTCTCGCCGGTGACGTCGGCGATGCGGACGAGTTCGTCGGCGGCGAAACGGCGGCGCCCGGCGAGCGACTTGGACAGCTTGGTCTCCTCCAGCCCGACTGCGGCGGCGAACCGGCGCTGGGTCCAGCCGTCCCGCTGCAGCAGGGCGCGCACCCGCCCGGCCACCGCGTCCTCGGCGGTCCGGGGGGTACAGGGGTCGGTCACCGGGCGACCGTAGGCTGCGACTTGCGATGAGCGCAAGCATCGAATCGGATCGTTCGAGCACACGAGGTGTTTCCCGGAGGTTTCCGGTGCGTCGACCAGTTCGCGGGAGCTGCTCTCGGAAGCGCTTGCGTCGGACGGTGTGGGCGGTAGGGTCGGCCTCTCACCCGACGGCGCGGAGGGGCGCCGGGGACGTGGCGAGGGGGACCATGCGTTCGCTGGACGAGACCGGGATCTGGACCGACGGGATCGAGGGCGTGGAGGTCCCCGGCTACGACCGGGCCACCGTCGGCCGCGGGATCGTCCACATCGGCGTCGGCGGTTTCCACCGCGCGCACCTCGCGATGTACGTCGACGCGCTGCTCGCCTCGGGCGGGGCACCGGGGTGGGGGATCTGCGGGGTCGGTGTGCTCGCCGCCGACGACCGGATGCGCGACGTGCTCGCCGCCCAGGACGGGCTGTACACACTCGTGCTCAAGGAGGCCGACGGGACGCTGACGCCCCGGGTCGTCGGGTCGCTCGTCGACTACCTCTACGCCCCCGACGACCCCGAGGCCGTCATCGAGCGGATCGCGCACCCCGACACCCGGATCGTCTCGCTGACGATCACCGAGGGCGGCTACGCGATCGACCAGAAGACCGGCGAGTTCGACCCGGACTTCCCCGGCATCCGCGCCGACCTCGACGCGATGGCCGCCGGCTCCGCCCCGACCGGGGCGTTCGGGCTGGTCGTCGAGGCGCTGGCGCGCCGCCGGGAGCGCGGCACCGGCCCACTCACGGTCATGAGCTGCGACAACATGCAGGGCAACGGCGACGTCGCCCGCCGGGTGTTCACCGGCGTCGCCCAGCTCCGTGACGCCGAGCTGGGCGCCTGGGTCGCGGAGTCGGTCACCTTCCCGAACTCGATGGTCGACCGGATCACCCCGGCCACCGCCGACACCGACCGCGAGGCCCTCGCCGGGCGCTTCGGGCTGCGCGACGGCTGGCCGGTCGTGTGCGAGCCGTTCACCCAATGGGTGCTCGAGGACCACTTCGCCGCGGGCCGCCCGGAGTTCGAGCGGGTCGGGGTCCAGGTCGTCGAGGACGTCGTCCCCTACGAGTTCATGAAGCTGCGCCTGCTCAACGCCACCCACCAGGCGCTGGGCTACCTCGGCTACCTCGCCGGGCACCGCTACGTGCACGAGGTCGCCCAGGACCCGACGTTCGCGGCGTTCCTGCGCGGCTACATGGACGACGAGGCCACACCGACGCTGCGCCCGGTGCCCGGCATCGACCTCGACGCGTACAAGGACACCCTGCTGGAACGCTTCGCGAACCCGGGCGTCGCCGACACCCTGATGCGGATCAACTACGGCAGCTCCGACCGGATCTCGATCTTCCTCCTGCCGGTGGTGCGCGAGCAGCTCGCCGCGGGCGGGCCGGTCGAGCGGGCCGCGGCCGTCGTCGCCGGATGGTGCCGCTACGCCGAGGGCGCCGACGAGCAGGGGCGGGAGATCCCCCAGCAGGACCGCCTGGCGGAGGAGATGACCGCGCTCGCGCGGGCCGAGCGGGACACCCCGGGGTCGTTCCTGTCCCACCGCGGGGTGTTCGGCGACCTCGGCTCCGACGAGCGGTTCGCCGGAGCGTTCCGGTCGGCGCTGGAGTCGCTGTGGTCCCGCGGCGCCGCGGCGACCGTCGCCGACCTCGCGTGACCGGCAGGGGGAACCGATGAGTTCCCCACACGTCTGCGGTCGTAGCCGATGACCCCTCGCCTCGACCCCGGGAGACCACAGTGGGCACGATCGACGTGCACGAGTTCATCAGCCTCGACGGGGTCGTCTCCGACCCGTCCTGGACGGCGGAGTACGGCTTCACCGACGCGATGGGGGAGGCGATCGGCCGGCTGACCGACGCGGCGATCCTGCTCGGTCGGAACACCTACGAGATGTTCCACCCGGCATGGTCGGCCCGCGGGCACGACGTCGAGTCCGGCGGCGCGTTCTTCAACGGCGCGCCCAAGCACGTCGTCACGTCCACCCTGGCCGACCCGTTGGAGTGGGAGAACTCCCGGGTGCTCGGCCCGTACGACCCGGCGCGGATCCGGCAGCTCAAGGACGCGACCGACGGCGGCATCTACGTCTCCGGCAGCGTCACCCTGGTCCGTGCGCTGCTCGCCGACGGCCTGGTCGACACGCTCAACCTGTTCGTCTATCCGGTGTCGCTCGGGGCCGGGCTGCGGCTGTTCGCCGAGGGCGCGCGGGTGCCGCTGCGGCTGCGCGAGTCCGAGGCCTACGAGAACGGCGTGGTCCGGCTGACCTACGGTCCGCCGCTCACCTGAGTCCGGGCGCGCTCAGTCCGGCAGGGCCGCGAAGGCCTCTCGGGTGGCCGCCAGCACGTCGCCGTAGACCCGGCGGGCCGGCGGGCCCGCCGGGTCGGCCAGCCAGCCGGCGACGGCGACCTGCATCACCGCCATCGCACCGGCCGCGGCGAGCCGGTGGTTCCTCGCGGGGGTGTCGGCGCCGTCGCGCTCGGCGAGCGCCTGCGCGACGGTCTGCTCCACGGTCCGCCCGACGTGGGCGATCCGCGGGTGCAGCTCGGGGTGGGCGCGCAGCAGCTCCATCTGCCCGTGCCAGGTCGGGCTGGTCGTCAGTGCCACGGTGACCTCGGCGAGCACCGCCGTCGCCGCCCCGAGCGGGGAGACCTCGGTCCGGGCGCGGACCTCGGCGGCGAGCTCGTCGAGGGAGGTGGTGTCCCAGTCGAACAGCACCGCGTCCTTCGACGGGAAGTGGTTGAAGAACGTGCGCGGCGCGACGTCGACGTCGGCGCAGATCTCCTCGACGGTGAACGCGTCCGGGCCCTGGGTGCGCGCGCGTTCCAGGGCCGCGGCGCGCAGCGCCTGGCGGGTCCGCACCTTCTTGCGCTCCCGCAGCCCGTGGCAGTGCGCCTCCTGGTCGGTCAGCATCTCGCCGATCATGCCCGTCCCACCTCTCCCGCTGGTCCCGGCGCGGCTCGCACCCTCGGAACGTGCGGGGAGTGCAGTCGTGCAGTCACTGCAGTGTGCTCGTACATTCGTGAGCACCGCAAACTATTGCATGATGCAAGCCCGGACGGAGGACGCGTGTCACAGGAGAAGGCGCGGGAACCGGAGCGGCCGCCGCGCCGGCGCCGGGGGACCCGGTCAGCCGTGCGCCAGCAGCGCTGCCCCGATGATCCCGGCCTCGTTGAGCAGCCCGGCCGGGACGAGCTCGGTGCGGGTCCGCACGTAGGGCGACCACTTCTCGAACTTCTTGCTCACCCCGCCGCCGACCACGATCAGGTCCGGCCACAGCAGGTTCTCGACGTGGGTGAAGTAGCGCTGCAGCCGCCCGCCCCACTCCTCCCAGTCCAGGTCCTCGCGCTCGCGGGCGGAGTCCGCGGCGCGTGACTCGGCGTCGAACCCGTCGATCTCCAGGTGCCCGAACTCGGTGTTGGGCACCAGCTTCCCGTGGTTGACCAGCGCCGACCCGATGCCGGTCCCGAGGGTCACGACGAGCACGAGCCCGTGATGGTGGTCGGCGGCCGCGCCGAACCCGGCCTCGGCGACGCCGGCGGCGTCGGCGTCGTTGACCAGCAGCGCGTCCCGGCCGGTGACCCGGCGCAGGACCGCGGCGGCGTCGCAGTCGATCCAGGCCCGGTCCACGTTGGCCGCGGTGCGGGTCACGCCGTGCTGGACGACGGCCGGGAACGTGCAGCCGAAGGAGTCCCGCCAGTCGAACTCGTCGAGGATCTGCGTGACGGTCTCGGCGACCGCCTCCGGGGTGGACGGCTGCGGCGTCGGGATCCGCACCCGGTCCGCGGCCAGCCGGCCCTTGTGCAGGTCCACCGGGGCGCCCTTGATGCCGGAGCCGCCGATGTCGATACCGAACCCGAGTGCGTGCGTGCTGCTCACGCCCCCGATCCTTCCAGGGCCGCCGCGACCACGCCGCGCGCCTCGTCCTGGACGCGCGTCAGGTGCTCCGGCCCGCGGAAGCTCTCGGCGTAGACCTTGTACACGTCCTCGGTGCCCGACGGGCGGGCGGCGAACCACCCGGCGTCGGTGACGACCTTCAGCCCGCCGATCGCGGCGTCGTTGCCCGGGGCGCGGGTGAGCTTCGCGGTGATCGCGTCCCCGGCGAGCTCGGTGGCGGTGACGGCGTCGGCGTCCAGCTTCGACAGCGCCGCCTTGTCCTCCCGGGAACAGGCGACGTCGGTGCGGGCGTAGGCGGGGGCGCCGAACCGCTCGGTGAGCCGGGCGTAGTGCTCGCTGGGGGTCGACCCGGTGACCGCGGTGATCTCCGAGGCCAGCAGGGCGAGCAGCAGGCCGTCCTTGTCGGTGCTCCAGGGCGAGCCGTCGCGGCGCAGGAACGACGCGCCCGCGCTCTCCTCGCCGCCGAAGCCGATCTCCCCCGAGCGCAGGCCGGGAACGAACCACTTGAACCCGACGGGCACCTCGACCAGCCTGCGGCCGAGGTCACCGGCGACCCGGTCGATCATCGACGAGCTGACCGCGGTCTTGCCGATCCCGGCGGCCGCCGGCCAGCCGGGGCGGTGGGCGAACAGGTAACCGATCGCGACGGCGAGGTAGTGGTTCGGGTTCATGAGGCCGCCGTCGGCGGTGACGATGCCGTGCCGGTCGGCGTCGGCGTCGTTGCCGGTGGCGATGGTGAAGGGGGCCGGGTCGGCCTCCATCCGGGCGCGCAGCGACGCCATCGCGTACGGCGAGCTGCAGTCCATCCGGATCTTCCCGTCCCAGTCCAGGGTCATGAACCCGAAGGCCGGGTCGACGTCGGGGTTCACCACGGTCAGGTCCAGGCCCCAGCGCTGCGCGATCACGCCCCAGTAGTCGACCGAGGCCCCGCCGAGCGGGTCCGCGCCGATGGTGACGCCGGCGTCGCGGACCGCGGCCATGTCGAGCACCTGGTCGAGCTGGTCGACGTAGGTGCCGAGGTAGTCGTAGCGGTGCGCGGCGGCGGCGTCGAACCGGGCGCGGCGCACCTCCGTGAGCCCGCTCTCGAGCAGCTGGTTGGCCCGGTCGGCGATCCAGGACGTCGCCTCGGTGCCGGCGGGGCCGCCGTCCGGCGGGTTGTACTTGAAGCCACCGTCGGCGGGCGGGTTGTGCGACGGGGTGACGACCACGCCGTCGGCGAGGTGCCGGACGTCGCGCCCGGCGTTGGTCACGAGGATCGCGTGCGAGATCGCCGGGGTCGGGGTCAGCCCGTCCCGGGAGTCGACGACGACGTCGACGCCGTTGGCGGCGAACACCTCGGCCGCGGTGCGCCAGGCCGGCTCGGACAGCGCGTGGCTGTCGCGCCCGAGGAACAGCGGGCCGTCGGTGCCCTGCGCGGCCCGGTACTCGACGATCGCCTGGCTGGTGGCGGCGATGTGGTCGTCGTTGAAGGTGGCGGTGAACGCCGACCCGCGGTGCCCCGACGTGCCGAACGCGACCCGTTGCACGTCGACCGACGGGTCGGGGTGGGTCGCGGCGTACGCGGCCAGCAGCGCGTCGACGTCGACGAGGTCCTCGGGGCGGGCCGGGGTCCCGGCGCGCTCGTGCACGGTCATGCCGCGATCCTTCCTCCTCGCCGCGGCCCACGCCACCGCCTACCGTTCCGCGGTGTGCGGATCGCGTCGTTGCTCCCTGCCGGGACCGAGATCGCCGGGCGGCTCGGCCTGGCCGCCGACCTGGTCGGCGTCACCTTCGAGTGCGACGACCCGGTGGGCGTCCGGGACCGGGTGCCGGTGGTCGTCGGCTCCGCGCTGCCGCCCGCCGCGTCGCCGGGGGAGATCGACGCCGTCGTCCGCGAGCGGGCCGCGGCCGGGCTGCCGCTGTACGAGGTCCACCGCGCCCGGCTCGGCGCCGCCGACCCGGAGCTGATCCTCACCCAGGACCTGTGCGCGGTGTGCGCGCTGCCCGGCTCGACCGTCGCGCAGGTGCAGGAGGAGCTCGGGACCCGGGCCCGGGTGCTGTCGCTGGACCCGCACCGG
>NZ_WWFY01000378.1:0-11182 GCF_009864975.1 Pseudonocardia sp. SID8383 | reverse complement strand
GCAGCGACGCCGCCACCGCGCGGACGGCCGAGCACAGCAGCGGGACCGCGACACGGGCGTCGGGCCCGATCACCCCGAGGTTGCGGCCGGGGCCGTCGGACAGCTCGGCTGCCGCGGGGCTGCCGTGCACGTCGACGAACTGCCCGACCAGCGCGCGGGGCACGCCGTCGGCGGGCAGCCGGGCGGCCAGTGCGTCGTGGGAGGGGGCGCGGGCGCCGTCGAAGACGACCGGCTCCGGGGTGTCGGGGAAGTCGGTGAACGCGGTGACCTGGACGTCGCGGACCACCGGGCCGCCCGCCTCGGGCAGCCGGACCACGTGGTTGCCGTGCGCGACGCCCGAGTCGTGGTTGACGATCGCGTGCCAGCGCGGGAGCGCCAGCGCGGCCTCGTTGTCCTGGGCGAGGATCCGCCGCGCGCGGGGCAGCGCGATCCGCAGCACGAACTGCTCGAAGATCGCCGAGCGGCCCCACAGCGCGTCGATGCCGGAGACGTCCTGGCTGGCCAGGACCAGGTGCACGCCCTGCGAGCGGCCGCGCCGGGCGACGTCCTCCAGCAGCGCGGTCGCCTCGGCGCTGACGGCGTCGCGACCGGTGAACAGGAACTGGAACTCGTCGATGACCGCGACGATCCGCGGCAGCCGCAGGTCGGGACGCTCCACCCGGAGCTCGGCCAGCTTGGTCGCGCCGTGCCGGCGGGCGGCCTCGGCGCGGCTGCGCATGACCTCGGACAGGTGGCGCAGCAGTGCCAGCCCGAACTCCCGGTCGGTGTTGATGTTGACGCCGATCAGCCGGGCCTGCGGGAGCCGGTCGGCGCGGTGGCCCTCCGGGTCCGGGGCGAACGGGGTGAACGACACCCCCTCCTTGAAGTCGAGCAGGTACAGCTCGACCTCGTCCGGGCCGTAGTGCGCGGCGAGACCGGCGATCCAGGCCAGCAGCAGGTTCGTCTTGCCCGACCCGCTGGGCCCGCCGACGAGCGCGTGCGGGGAGTGGTCGTCGAGGCTCAGCTCGGCGGGGATGCCGTCCTCGTGCCCGACGACGACCTTCAGCCCGTCGTGCGAGCGGCCCTCGCCGCGCCGGCGGGGCAGCATGTCCTTGAACGCGCCCAGCCGTCCGCGCCACTGCTCGTGCCCGGCGGCGATCGCCTCGCACACCGCGGTGACGTCGTCGGCCGGGACCGGCGGGTCCGGTTCGACGAGCACGTGCGGCCCGGTCACCGAGGTCCGCACCGGGACCGGCAGCCGGTCGTCGGCCGGGTCGAGGCCCGGCGGGTCCCCGAAGTCGACGGTCTCCACCGGACGCGGCAGGGCCGCCGGGACGTCGAGCAGCACCAGCTGCACCCCCGCCGCGACGCCGCCGCGCGCCACCCGCTGCAGCTGGCGCAGCTCGGCCTCGGGCAGCTCGCGGCCGTTGCCGACCAGCACCGCCACCAGCCACGCCTCGGGCCGCTCCCCGGTGCGGTCGGCGAGCTCGCGCAGCGAGGTCGCGCCGTCGGCGAGCACCCGGGTCTGCACCCGGCGGATCCGGTCCGCGAGCTGGTCCAGCAGCCGCCCCAGCCGGGTCGGGTCGTGCACGGTCAGCAGCCCGGTGCGGGTCAGCGGGTACAGCCCGGGCAGGGCGCCTGCGAGCTGGCCGACGTCCCAGACGTGCACGTTCACCGCGCCGGGCCGGAAGTGCCGCACGGTGCGCAGGACCAGCTGCTCGACCATCGCCTCGGCCCGGTCGCGGGAGCGCGGCGTCGACACCACCTGCAGGTGCGCGCCGTCGAGCAGCGGGACCGCGACCCGGAACGGGGCACCGCCCTCCACCGAGCCGGTGCCCAGCACCCACATCTCCGGGACCGGGCCGGTCGGCTCGACGGTGCCCGCGACCGGCCTCCAGTCGGCCGGGTCGTCCCCGGCCGCGCCGGGGGTGGCGTCGGCGACGATCTCCGACAGCGTCTGCGGCGAGTCGCCCTGCCAGCGGTCGAACACGTGCGCCCGGTCCTCGGCGACCCGGGCGAGGACGCCCGCGAGCCGGGGGTTGCCGAGCACCCGGGCCAGCCCCGGATCGCGGCGCGCGGCGTCGTGCCCGGTCTCGCGCAGCCACAGCTCCGCCATGACCTCGGCGTGCCGGGCCGCGGCCCGGTCGCGACGGCCCTCCGCAGCGCCCAGGGCCCGCGACGCCGCCCGGTGGAACCCGTCGAAGGCGGACCGGATCCGCTCGCGACGGTTCGGACGACGTGCCATCAGGGGCGGGCGGGCGCGGTCAGAGCCGCGAGGCGACGTCGTCGGCGGACTGCATGGCGATGTGCAGGGCCTGCTCGACCTCGTCGATCTTCTCCGACGCGGCGGCGAAGCGGGCGCGGGCGTCGTCGGCGTCGTTCTGGGCGGTGCCGTAGATGTTCTGCGAGAACGCGGCGCCGGCCTCCTCGATGGCCTGGCGGGCGTGCCGCAGCGCGCCGAGGCTCTCGGTGGCCTGCTGGTTGGCCCGCCCGATCCCGGCCCGGATCTCGTCGATGTTCGCCATGCCCACCCTCCGTGCGTGCGCGTGCGGCGACCGTGACCCGGCCGACGCCGCGGCCAATCTATCGGCCGGTCCCGGTACCCGTTCATGGTGCGCCGGGCGTGCACCGCCTGCAACGGCGGGTGCGCCGTGCGTCGTAGCCCGTCGCCGCGATCGGGGGGTCCGATACGTCCGTTCGTGACCCTTCCGCGCTGGAGTGCGCCGCCCCGCTCGCCTAGCGTGCTCGGCGAACCCGCGCGATCCCTCCCACGACGCCGTGATCGGAGACTGTGACGATGGCCTCCCCCGGTCCGCAGACGGACTTCCTCGAACCCCCCACCGGCGCGCGGAAGATCCGCTCGATCGGGCCGGGCCTGCTCGCCGCGGCGACCGGCGTCGGCGCGGGCGACCTCGTCGCGACGATGGTGGCGGGGGCGTCGTTCGGGACGGTGCTGCTGTGGGCCGCCGTCGTCGGGACCCTGGTCAAGCTCGCGCTCGGCGAGGCCGTCGGACGCTGGCACCTCGGTTCCGGCGCGACCATGCTCGACGGCTGGCGTCGGCTGGGCTACTGGGCGACCGGCTTCTTCGGCGTCTACATCGTGGTGTGGGGCTTCGTCTACGGCGCCACTGCGATGTCGGCGGTCGGACTGCCGCTGAACGCGCTGTTCGGCGGGCTGCCGGTCGGCGGGTGGGCGGCGATCGCGGGCGTCGTCGGGCTGGTGCTGGTGTGGGTGCAGCGGTACCACGCATTCGAGAAGTTCATGACGGTGCTCGTGCTGATCAAGTTCGCGACGGTCGTGTTCGTCGCGATCCTCGTCGGCCCTGACCTGCCCGCGCTGGCGAACGGCCTCGTCCCCCGGCTGCCCGAGGGGTCCACGGTCTACGTGCTCGGCCTCATCGGCGGCGTCGGCGGGACGATCACCATGGCCGCCTACGGCTACTGGCTGTTCGCGAAGGGCTGGAAGGGCCCGAAGTGGCTGTCGATGATGCGGCTGGACAACGCGACCGGCTACATCATGACCGGCATCTTCGTGGTCTCGATGCTCGTCGTCGGGTCCACGATCCTGTTCGGGGAGAACCTCACCGAGTCCGACAGCGGGCTGCTCACCCTCGCCGACCGGCTCGGCGCCCTCTACGGCGAGCCGGTGCGGATCCTGTTCCTGGTCGGCTTCCTGTCGGTCACCTTCACCTCCCTGCTGGGCGTGTGGAACGGCGTGTCGCTGCTGTTCACCGACTGGGTGCGGGCGATCCGGCTGCCGCACGGGAAGAAGGCCGCGATCGGCCCGGACGTCGAGAACGCCGTCGTCGCCGGGGAGGAGCGCACCGCCGCCGGGGGCGCCGGGAGTACGGCCGTCGGGGGCACGGCCGCGGCCGGGGACGAGCGCGGCGACGGGCCCGGGCGGCCGGGCGCCTACGAGGCGGCACGCGCCGAGCGTTCGCTGCCCTTCCGCGGGTACCTGCTGTGGCTGACGTTCCCGCCGATGGCCCTGCTGCTGATCGGGCGGCCCTTCGCGCTGACCCTGGTCTACGGGGTGCTGGGCTCGTTCTTCATGCCGTTCCTCGCGGTGACGCTGCTCCTGCTGCTGAACACCTCGATGGTGGCCCGCGAGGCGCGATCGCGCTGGCTGTCCAACGCGGTCCTGGGGATCTCGTCGGTGCTGTTCGCGGTCCTGCTGGTCACCGACGTGTACTCGCGCCTGACCTGACCCGCCGCGGCGCCCGCAGCTTCCTTCCCCCTCGCACGAACGGGCCCCTCGTACGACAGGTTCGTACGAGGGGCCCGTTCGTGCGCCCGGGGGTCAGGTCACGTCGAGCGGGTCGCCGACGCGCAGGGTGCCGGTGCGCTCGACGCGGGCGTACAGGCCCGCGCAGGGCAGCACCCCGAAGCCGTCGACCTCGACGCGGTTGCGGTCGGCCGGACCGCGCAGGGCGTGCGGTGCGCGGGGCAGGGCGCCGTGCTCCAGCGTCGGCACGGAGCAGCGCGGGGTCGGCAGGGTCGGGACCAGTACGACGTCGCCGAGGGTGAGCCGGCGCCCGAGCCAGCCGTTCTCCACGAACGGCTCGGTACCCGGCGGCGTCGCGACGACGACGTTGGGCCGGTAGCGCAGCGCCTCGACGCCGAGCGCGTCCAGCGTCGCGGTGGTGATCAGATGCACCGGCGAGTGGTCGACGAACCGGCCACCGGGAGCGCCCTGGGCGATCTCCAGGGTCGGCGCGTCGACGTCCGCGTCCAGGCCGTGGGCCAGCACGTCCTCGGGGTCCGGCCGCTCGACGACGGCGCCGTCGGCCCGTTGCTGAGCGACGACCACGGGCCGGCCGAGCAGCTCGGCGAGCGGCCCGGCGGCCTGCCCGGCGTCGACGGTGCGGCCGTCGGGCAGCGTGACCCGCACGTCGTCGCCGACGCCCGCGGAGGCGCACGTCAACAGGCGTCGCCAGTGCCGGGGCTGCTTGGCCGTCGCGACCCGGCCGGTGTCCGGGTCGGTCAGGGCGAGCGCCCGGTCGCCGACGACGCCGTGCGTGTCGAGCTCGAGGGCGGCGAGGTCCTCCCCCAGCATCGACTTCACGGGGTAGCGGTGCAGGGACAGGACCTCGCCGGCCATCAGAGCAGGCCCTGTGCGGTCAGCCAGTTCTTCGCCACGGTGTCGACCGACGGCTTGTCCGGCGCGGCGGCCGCCTCGTTCAGGCCGAGCAGCTCCTGCGTGGTCAGCTTCGCCGAGACCGCGTTCAGGATCTCGGTGACCTGCGGGGTCGCCTTCTCCTTGTTGATCAGCGGTACGACGTTCTGCGCGGCGAAGTTGTTCTGCGGGTCGGTGAGGACCACGAAGTCGTTCTCCGGGATCGCCGCGTCGGTGGTGAACAGGTCCGCGGCCTGCACGTCGCCGTTCTTCAGCGCCGCGACGGTCAGCGGGCCGCCGGCGTCGAGCGAACGGTAGGACTTGAACGAGCAGTTGTAGGTCTTCTGGATGCCGGGGATGCCGTCGGGACGGGTCTGGAACTCCGGCGGGCCGCCGAACACGAGCTCACCGCAGCGCGACGCGATGTCGGCGATCGAGGTCGCGTTCAGCCGCTGCGCGGTCTCCCTCGTGACGACGACGGCGTCCTTGTCCTCGGCCTCGGCCCGGTTCAGCACGGTCAGCGTCGGGGCCGCGGTGTTCAGCGTGGACTGCAGTGCGGTGTAGACCTCGTCCGGCTCGGTCTGCGCGGCGTTCTTGTCCAGGTACTGCAGCAACGTGCCGCTGTAGTCCGGGATCAGGTCGATCGAGCCGTCCTTGAGCGCCGGCACGTAGGCCTCGCGGGACCCGATCGGCGGCCGGGTCTCGACCGTGACGCCCTTGGCCTGCAGCGCCTGGGCGAACACCGAGGACAGGATCTGGCTCTCGGTGAAGTTCGCGGCGCCGACGACGACGGTGTTCTGGTCGTCGCTGCCGGACTGGCCGCCCCCGGCGAGGGGGTCGGAGCCCCCACCGCAGGCGGTCAGCGCGAACGCGGCGGTCACCGTCGCGGCGACGGCGGTCAGCAGACGGGTGCGTCTCATGGTGGGTGTCCTCTCGGGGACGTGCGGGGTGGGTCAGGCCGCTTCGCGGACGGGTTCGGGACGGGTGGGCACCGCGCGCAGCCGGCGCGGCGCGGTCCGGCCGGTGGCCTGCAGGCCGGGCGAGACGATCAGCTTCTGCAACCCGCCCAGGAGCAGGTCGGCGACGATCGCGAGCAGCGCGACCAGGATCGAGCCACCGATCATCATGCCGAAGTCGCGCTGGCCGAGGCCGTCGATGATGAACCGGCCGAGCCCGCCGAGCGAGACGTAGGCGGCGATGGTCGCGGTCGCGATGACCTGCAGGGTCGCGCTGCGCAGCCCGCCGATGATCAGCGGCAGCGCGTTGGGGAGCTCGACCTTCCACAGCACCTCGGGCCCGCGCATGCCCATCCCGGTGGCGGCGTCGACGACGGCCGGGTCGACGTTGCGGATGCCGGCGTAGGTGCCGGCGAGCACCGCGGGCACCGCCAGCACGATGAGGGTGATGATCGGGCCGACCAGCGACAGCCCGACCAGTGTGGTGATCAGCACCAGCAGGCCCAGGGTGGGCAGGGCGCGCAGCCCGTTCGCCAGGCCGACGACGAGGAAGCCGCCGCGGCCGGTGTGCCCGATCCAGGCGCCCAGGGGCACCGCGATCAGCACCGCGACCAGCAGGGTCAGGGCGGTATAGCCGAGGTGCTCGGCGAGCCGGGCGAGGATGCCGGTCGCTCCCTCCCAGTTCCCGCCGTCGAACAGCCAGCCGAAGTAGGTCATGCCCCCGCCTTCCCGGTACGGGCCCGCTGCCAGGGGGTGAGCAGCCTGCCGCCGAGCAGCAGGGCCGAGTCGACGACGAGCGCGAGCAGCAGCACCAGCACGATGCCGGAGACGATCTGGGCGTCGTTGCTGCGGTTGAATCCCTCGGTGAACAGCAGGCCGAGCCCGCCGAAGCCGATCACCGCACCCACCGTGACCAGGCTGATCGTGGACACCGCGGCGACGCGCAGGCCGGCCACGATCACCGGCACGGCGAGCGGCAGCTCCACGCCGACGAAGCGCCGGACCGGGGTGTAGCCCATCGCGTTCGCCGCGTCCACGACGTGGCCCGGCACCGCGGACAGCGCGTCGGACACGGTCCGCACGAGCAACGCGACGGTGTAGACCGTCAGCGCGACGATCACGTTGACCGGATCGAGGATCTGGGTGCCGAGCAGCGGCGGCATGAACACGAACAGCGCCAGCGACGGGACCGTGTAGAGCAGCCCGGCGGCGTTGGTCATGATCGTGCGCAGCGTCGCGTTGCGGTTGGCGACCCAGCCCAGCGGGATCGCGAACACCAGCCCGAGCAGCACCGGGATCAGGGCGTACACGACGTGCTCGGCGAGCGCGTCGAGCACGGAGTCGAGGTTGTCGAACACCCAGGTCACGGCGGCCTCAGGCGGCGTTGTGCGAGTCGCGGGCCGCGGGCAGCGCCTCGAGCACCGAGTCGGCGGTGACCGAGCCGGCGACCCGGCCGTCGGCGTCGACGGCGACGCCCTGACCGGACGGTGAGGACAGTGCCGCGTCCAGCGCGCCGCGCAGCGAGCCCGACTCGACGGCGTAGAGCGAACCGCCCGGGACGATGACCTCCTCGGTCACCCGGCCCTCACCGGCCTCGACCCAGCCCAGCGGCCGGGCGGAGCCGTCGACGACGACCGACCAGCCGTCGTCGGGGAGGGGGTCGCCGACCGAGAGCACCGGCAGCGACCCGATCGGGATGGTGTCCGAGGACAGGAAGCCCAGGCCCCGGTAGCCGCGGTCGCGGCCGACGAAGTTGTCGACGAAACCGTCGACCGGGCGGGACAGCAGCACGCCCGGCTCGTCGTACTGGGCGAGCTTGCCGCCGACCCGGAACACCGCGACCTTGTCGCCGAGCTTGATGGCCTCGTCGATGTCGTGGGTGACGAACACGATGGTCTTGCCGAGCTCGGACTGCAGCCGCAGCAGCTCCTCCTGCAGGCTCTCCCGGACGATCGGGTCCACCGCGGAGAACGGCTCGTCCATCAGCAGCACGGGCGGGTCGGCGGCGAGCGCGCGGGCCACGCCGACGCGCTGCTGCTGGCCGCCGGACAGCTGCGCCGGGTAGCGCCCGGCCATCGAGGTGTCGAGGCCGACGATCTCCATCAGCTCCATCGCCCGGTCCCGCGCGGCCTTCTTGCTGCTCCCGACGAGCATCGGCACGGTCGCGATGTTGTCGACGATCGTGCGGTGCGGGAACAGCCCGGCCTGCTGGATGACGTAGCCGATGCCCCGGCGCAGCTCGGCCGGGTCGGCGGACAGCACGTCGCGCCCGTCGACGCGCAGCTCGCCGCCGGTCGGCTCGATCATCCTGTTGATCATGCGGAGGGAGGTCGTCTTGCCGCAGCCGGACGGGCCCACGAAGACCGTGATCCGCCCCTGCTCCGCGACGAGGTCGAGCTCGTCGACCGCGACCGTCCCGTCCGGGAAGCGCTTCGTGACGCCCCGGAACTCGATCATCGGCGGTTCCCCCTGCCGTCGCGCGGGACCCCTGCTCCCCGCTTGGTCGCAGCACACTAACCCGGTCGTGCGCGACGGGCGAGCGGTCGACCGCAGGTCACCGGCACCCCGTCGCGCTTGACCTGCAGTCCGGTTCAGCACCGACGCTGCGCACATGACCCTGACCACTGTTCTGGGCCCGCTCGGCGTCGCCACCGGACCCGCTCCCGCCGACGCGCGCTCTGGAGGGCGCCGGTGCCCGCACCCTGTGGCTCGCCGGTGGCGCGATCGACCGGCCCGACCGGCTGACCGCGCTGCTCGACGGCACGCGGGTCGCCGTCGTCGTGGCGGGGATGGTGCCGACCGGCTTGTATCCGGCGTCGGCCGTCGCCGCACTCGGGCTGCCCGCGTCGGAGCGGCTGCCGGCGCCGAGCACCGGGCCGCGGGCGCCGACCACGTGGTGCTCAGCCCGGTCGGGGACCCGACGGCCGGCGCGGCGTTGCTGCACGCCCTGCGGTAGGAGCTCTGCCGTGCGGACGGTGCGGCGTGGCGCAACAGTGGGGCCATGCCGAAGGAGCCCACGCGTCTGCCGAAGCCCGAGCTGGACCTCGACCCGGACCACCCGCACGTCGCGGACTGGTTCCACTACGCCGACCTGCTCACCGACGCCGAGCGCGCCGACCTGCGCCGGGTGCGGGAGTTCCTGCGCGCCGAGGTCGCCCCCGTCGTGCTGGAGGCCTGGGACCGGGCCGAGTTCCCGATGCAGCTCGTGAAGGGCTTCGCGGGCCTCGATCTGGCGGGGGCCGGCTACGCCGACCCGCCGGCGTCGCGGCTGTTCCTGGGGTTCCTGCACGCGGAGATCTCCCGGGTGGACCCGTCGGTCAACAGCTTCTACGGCGTCCACACGGGTCTCGCGATGGGCTCGATCCACGCCGGCGGCACGCCCGAGCAGCGCGAGCGCTGGCTGCCCGCGATGTCCCGGATGGACTCGATCGGTGCGTTCGGGCTGACCGAGCCGCACGGCGGGTCCGACGTGGCCGGTGGCATGGAGACCACCGCCACCCGCGACGGCGACGAGTGGGTCCTCGACGGCGAGAAGCGCTGGATCGGCAACGCCACCTTCGCCGACCTGGTCATCGTGTGGGCCCGCGACACCGACCCGGACGCCGGCGGCGCGGTCCGCGGGTTCGTCGTGCCGTCACCGTCGGAGGGCATGACGATCACGAAGATCGAGGGCAAGCAGTCGCTGCGGATCGTGCAGAACGCCGACATCCTGCTCGACCGGGTCCGGGTGCCGGAGTCGCACCGGCTCTCCGGCGGCTCGGGCACCTTCCGCGACGCCGGCCTGGTCCTGCAGCGCACCCGGGCCAACGCCGCCTGGGGTGCGGTCGGGGTGCAGATGGCCGCCTACGAGCTGGCGCTGTCCTACGCCGCCCAGCGGGAGCAGTTCGGCCGCCCGATCGGCGGGTTCCAGCTGATGCAGGACCTGCTGGTGCGGATGCTCGGCAACGTGAGCGCCTCGCTGGGGATGGCGGTCCGCAACGCCCAGCTGCTCGACGAGGGCCGGGGCTCGGACGCGCACTCGTCGCTGGTGAAGGAGTTCTGCGCGACCCGGATGCGCGAGACCGTCGCGCTCGGGCGTCAGCTCGTCGGCGGCAACGGGGTGGTGCTGGAGAACCGGATCGCGAAGTACTTCGCCGACGCCGAGGCGATGTTCTCCTTCGAGGGCACCCGGGAGATGAACACCCTGATCGTCGGGAAGGCGATCACCGGGCAGAGCGCGTTCGTGCGGTGACGTCCGCGGTCGCGCCCGCGGTGGGCGGGCGCGACCGGCTCACCAGACGCCCGGGGTCCCGTCGGCCGGGGTCGCGCTCGTCGCCGGGGTGGGCAGGCCGCCGCCCCGCAGCACACGGTGCAGGTCGTCGGGGCGCAGCGAGCGGGCGAACAGCCAGCCCTGGAACGCGTCGACCCCGAGGCCGCGCAGGACGTGGAACTGCTCCGCGGTCTCGACGCCCTCGGCGACGGTCTTGCGGCCCATCGCGCGCGCGACCTCGACGACGGCGCGGGCGAGCGCGAAGTCGGCCGGGTCGGTGCCGACGCCGGTGACGAAGGCGCGGTCGACCTTGACCGTCTGCGCCGGGAGCTCCTTGAGCCGGGCCAGCGACGAGTAGCCGGTGCCGAAGTCGTCGACGGCGAAGCGGACGCCGCGGCGCACGAGCTCGCTCATCGCGTCCAGCGCGGGGCGCGGCAGCGCGACCAGGCTGGTCTCGACGAGCTCGAGCACCAGCTGGTTCCACGGCAGCCCGGCGCCCTCGACGATGGCGGTGACGTCGGCCAGGAACGACGGGTCGGCCGGCAGCAGCCCGGCCAGGTTCACCGCGACGCCGACGGCCTGCCCGGCACGGGGCCAGGTCGCGGCCTCGGTGGCCGCGGTGCGCAGCACCCACAGGTCCAGGTCGCGCTGCAGGCCGCCGCGCTGGGCGACGGGCAGGAACTCGCCGGGCGAGACCTCGCCGTGCACCGGGTGCGACCAGCGCAGCAGTGCCTCGGCGGACAGCACGGTGCCGTCCGGCGCGACGACCGGCTGGTACTCCAGGCGCAGCGCGTCGCCCTCGATCGCGGCGCGCAGCTCGGCCTCCAGCTCCAGCTGGCGGCGCGCCGGGGCGACGGCGCCCCGCTCGGCGACGGCGACCGT
>NZ_WWFY01000377.1:0-11354 GCF_009864975.1 Pseudonocardia sp. SID8383 | reverse complement strand
CTGCGCCCGGCTCACCGTGCCCGCCGACCGGGACCGTCCCGAGCTGGGCCCGGCCCGGCTCGGCCTGACCCGGGTCACGACACCCGGCGCGGCGGACGGGCGCCCGGCGCTGGTCGTGCTGGGTGACACCGGCACCGACGGGTCCGCACGGGCGGCGGTGAGCCTCGCCGCCCGGCTCCCCGCCGCCGTCCTCGACCGCTACCAGGTGATCGGCGTGGACCGCCGCGGCACCGGCGAGGACCTTCTCGACTGCGCCCCGGTCGACGCCCGCGCCGCCCTGCTCGACGCCGGACCGGACCGCCGCGACGAGGCCGCCATGACGGCACTGCTGGAGCGGGCCCGTGAGGTCGTGCAGGACTGCAACCTGCTGCTGTCGGGCACGTTGACCAGCTACCGCGCCGCGAGCGGTGCCGACGACCTGGAGTCGCTGCGGTCCGTGCTGGGCGCGGCCCGGCTGGACCTGCTCGCCGTCGGCGACGGTGCCGACGCGGCGGCCGCCTGGATCGGCGCCCACCCGGGCTCCGTCGGGCGGGTCGTGCTCGACGGGCCCGGTGACCCCACCCTCGACGAGCCGGCCCGGACCGAGACCACGACCGCGGCGGCGGAGAAGGCCTTCGACGCCTTCGCCGGGGCCTGCACCGCGTCGCCGACCTGCCCGCTGGGTCCCGACCCGCGCGGCTACGTCGACGAGCTCGTGTTCCGCCTGTCCCGCACCGCGCTGCCCGTCGGCGACGGCGACGCGGTCACCGCGGGCGCGACGCTGCGCGCGGTCCGGTCGGTCATGTCCCAGCCCGCGCGCTGGCCTGAGCTGCAGTCCGCGCTGGTCGCGGCCGGCGACGGCGACCCGGCGGGGCTGGTCCGCATCCTCGCCCCGCTCGGGGGTCCGCAGGGCCGTTTCGACGCCACCCTGGCCACCCGCTGCAACGACAGCCGGGTGCGGGTCACCCCCGGTGAGGCCGCGGACCTGGCCGGGCAGTGGGCGCAGCGCTTCCCGCTGTTCGGGGTCGCGGCGGCGCAGGAGCTCGTGGCCTGCGGGCCGTGGCCGTCGGGTGGACCGGTCACCCCGGCGGCGCCGCGGGGCGCTCCCCCGCCCCCGGTCGTCGTGATCGGGACCGCGCAGGACCCGCAGTCGCCGCAGAGCGGTGCCGAGCGGACCGCCCAGCAGCTCGCGACGGGGCGGCTGGTGCGCTGGCAGGGCAGCGGGACCGGGGCCTACCCGCGCACCCCGTGCGTCACCGACGTCGTCGACCGGGCGTTGCTGACCGGCCGGGCGCCCTCCCAGCCCGTGGTCTGCCCTCCGTAACCCCGTGCTCCGGGCGGCTCACCCTGGGTAGGTCCAGACCATGGTCGGGATGCGACGAAACCGGCGCAGAAGGTCACGATTGCGTATCCGCCGTTTTCCGGGGCGGTTGCGGGAACAGCGTTGTCGGCCATCCTCACCTGCGACAACGGGCGTACGAAACGTTTCCGGAATGGCTACGCCATCGTCGCGGAACGGTCCGTTCGGCTTACCGGTGCCGCCGTTCTGCGGCTAGGCTCCGTCCGGCGAGCGGGAGACCGCAGGTCGTGCCCACCGCACCGGTGGGCGTACGCGAACTCCCGGTCACGTCGTTCGGGTGGGTGTAACGCCGAACGGACCCGACGACGAGTGGTGCGGAAGGACCGTGCCCCTGCCCCGAGCGGCGGGCACGGACCCCGGGCGGAAGGAGCACGGTGGATTTCTTCACCTATGTCGGCAGCCAGCTGAACCAGTTGGTGTTCTACGGCCAGCAGCATTTCCTGCTGGTCGCGATCTCGGTCGGAATCGCGGTCGTGATCTCGTTGGTGGCGGGCACCCTGCTGCACACCAATCGGCTGACTCCCGAGTCGTGGAGCCGGCCGGTCCGGGCGGGCTCCCGTGAGGCGTTGCTGATCATGTTCTCCGCCGCGCTGACGATCCCGTCGCTGGCGCTGTTCGGTCTGCTGCAGCCGATCCTGGGGCTCGGCGTCACGCCGTCGCTGACGGCGCTGACGATCTACGCGATCTACCCGGTGCTGCGTAACGTCGTGGCCGGGCTCTCCTCGGTGGACGACGCCGTCCTCGAGTCCGCCCGCGGGATGGGGATGGGTTCGGTCCGGCGGATGTTCACCATCCAGCTGCCGCTGGCCTGGCCGGTGATCCTGTCCGGCATCCGGGTCGCCGTTCTGATCATCATCGGTATCGCGGTCGTCGCCGGCGCCATCAACGGCCCGGGCTTCGGCTCCTCGCTCTTCCTCGGCCTGCAACGGCTGGGATCGGTCAACTCGTTCAACCAGGTTCTGGCGGCCACACTCGGCTGCCTCGTCGTGGCTGCGGTCTACGAGCTCGTCTTCTGGATCGTGCAGCGTTTCACCACCCCGAGGGGGATCCGTGTCTGATTCCGGCAAGCCGATGATCGCCCTCGAAGGCATCAGCAAGACCTATCCGAAGTCCACCACCCCGGCCGTGCAGGAACTCGACCTGCACGTACCCGAGGGCACCATCTCGATGTTCATCGGGCCGTCCGGCTGCGGCAAGACGACCACGCTGAAGATGATGAACCGGCTCATCGAGCCCAGCACCGGCCGCATCCTGCTCGACGGCGACGACGTCACCGACGTCAACGCCGACGAGCTGCGCCGCCGCATCGGCTACGTCATCCAGCAGGTCGGCCTGTTCCCGCACTTCACGATCGGCGACAACATCGCCGTCGTCCCGCGGATCCTCGGCTGGGACCGCAACCGGATCACCGCCCGGGTCGACGAGCTGCTCCACCTGGTCGGGCTCGAGCCGAAGACCTACCGCGACCGCTACCCCCGCCAGCTCTCCGGCGGCCAGCAGCAGCGCGTCGGCGTCGCCCGCGGGCTCGCCGCGGACCCGTCGGTGATGCTGATGGACGAGCCGTTCGGCGCCATCGACCCGATCACCCGCGAACGCATCCAGGACGAGTTCCTGGAGCTGCAGCAGCAGATCGCCAAGACCATCTGCTTCGTCACCCACGACCTCACCGAGGCGGTCAAGCTCGGCGACCGGATCGCGGTGTTCGGGCCCGGCGGCGCGCTGCAGCAGTACGACACGCCCGACATGATCCTGACCCACCCGGCCAACGACTTCGTCGCCGAGTTCGTCGGTTCCGGTGCCGCGGTGCGACGGCTGTCGCTGCTGGAGCTGTCCCGCCTGGAGCTGCAGTCGGTCGACCTCGACGGGACCGCCGCCCGTAACGGCTCCCCCACCTACGAGGCCGACGCCGAGGGCCGCCCGGTGCGCTGGGCGTACCTGCCGGGCACCGCCGACCTGCCGAAACTGGTGACGGTGCCGCGCACCGGCACCGTCTACGACGCCGTCGACGTCATGCTCGACTCCCAGACCGAGCTGGTCGGTGTGGTCGACGCGCAGCAGCGGCTGCAGGGCGCGCTCTGGTGGCGCGACCTGGTCGAGGGCCTCAAGACCAAGGCCGGTTCATGAGCGCCCCCGCCGCCGAGGAGACCGGCGCGGCCGAGCCGTCCGGGTCGCCCTCGGCCGAGCCGGTCGTCCGCCGGACCCGCCGGCTGGACCGGTCGCTCGTCGTCAACCCGCTCATCGCCGTCGCCGGCGTGGTGCTGGTGCTGGTCTACGCCGCGTCCCAGGGGCTCGACGGCGTCGAGGCCTCGGTCATCAACGCGTCCTCGCTCGGGCAGCGGCTCGGCGAGCACCTGATCCTGACCGGGCTGTCCACCCTCGTCGTGATCATCGTGGCGATCCCGGCCGGCATCGCGATCAGCCGCCCGTCCGCGCGTCGTATCCAGCGTCCGATCCTGGCCTTCACCGGGTTCATGCAGGCGCTGCCCGCGTTCGGTGTGATCGTGCTGCTCGCGTTCTCCCCGCTCGGTCTCGGCCTGCCGACGGCCGTCGTCGCGCTCGCGCTGGCCGCGCTGCTGCCGGTGCTCACCAACACCGTCGTCGGGCTCCAGCAGGTCGACAAGGCGCTGATCGAGGCCTCCCGCGGCATCGGGATGTCGGCGCGGCAGACCCTGCTGCGCGTCGAGCTGCCGCTGGCGACGCCGGTCATGGTCGCCGGTGTCCGCGTCGCGCTCGTACTGAACGTCGGCACCGCGGCCCTGGCCACCTACGTCGGCGCCGGCGGTCTCGGCGAGCCGATCAAGGGCATGCTCGAGCTCGGCCGCCCCACCGGAACCCTCGTCGCGGCGACCATCGTCGCCGCGCTGGCCCTGATCGTGGACTGGCTCGCCGGTCTCGCCGAGTACGCCGTCCGCCGCAACGCCGGCTGACGCGGGCCCCGCTCGCCCCCGAATCCCCGCAGTACCGCATTCCCTGGAGGACACGTGAAGTTCGGACGATCCCGGCGTCTCGCCCTGACGGCGATGGCCGCCGCCGCGGCGCTCGCCCTGGCGGGCTGTGGCGGCCTGAGCGGCAGCGGCCCCTCGGCCTCCGGCGGCTCCCTGGCCCAGGCCGGCGACCTGAGCGGACAGAACTACGTCGTCGGCGGCAAGAACTTCGACGAGCAGCTGGTGCTCTGCCAGATCACCGTCGCCGCGCTCGAGTCGGCAGGCGGCAACGTCACCGACCGCTGCAACACCGGTGGCACCGACGTCACCCGCCAGGCACTGCTGGCCGGGGACATCAACATCTACTGGGAGTACACCGGTACCGCCTGGGCGTCGTTCTTCAAGGAGACCCGCCGGATCACCGACGACAACGAGCTCTACGACCTCGTCGCCCAGCGGGACCTGCAGCAGAACCAGATCCAGTGGCTGGACAAGGCCAACTTCAACAACACCTACGCCTTCGCCATGACCGAGGCGAAGTCACAGGAGCTCGGCATCACGACGCTGTCGCAGATGGCGGACTACATCAAGTCGGGCAAGGCACCGGCCGGCTCGGTGTGCGTGGAGACCGAGTACAACTCGCGTGACGACGGCCTGCGCGGCCTGGAGAAGACCTACGGCTTCACCGCACCGAACCCGCAGGTGCTCGCCACCGGCGTGATCTACCAGGCGACCGCCGACAACAAGTGCCTGTTCGGCGAGGTCTTCACCACCGACGGCCGCATCCCGGGCCTGAAGCTCAAGGTCCTCGACGACGACAAGAAGTACCACGTCACCTACAACGCGGCGCCGACGATCAAGGCCGACGTCTACAACGCCAACCCCGCCGTCCGGCAGGTGCTGGCGCCGATCGCCCAGGCCCTGGACTACAACACCATCCTCGACCTGAACGGCAAGGTGTCCTCCTTCGGCCAGAACGAGCGCGACGTCGCCCGTGAGTGGCTGACCCAGCAGGGCTTCATCGGCTGAGGTGTCCCGGTACGCCCACCGCGTCCCCGCCCCCGCTCCACCGGGTGCGGGGACGCGGTGTGTTCCGGGTCGATCACCGTGTGTGCGTGGGCGTTGCGCCGACGGACGGATCGTGGTCGGCTGGCCGGACCACCCATCCCCGCGAACCAGGACGATCCCGTGAGCCCCTTCCCCGGCCGCAGGCTGCGGACGCTGGTCCCGGCCCTGCTCGCCGTCGCGCTGCTGGCAGGCGGCTGCACCGGGCTCGCCGGAGGTGGGCCGCGGGCCTCCGCCGGGTCGCTCGCCCCGCGCGTCGACCTGTCCGGCCGGACCTACGTCGTCGGGTCGAAGAACTTCGACGAGCAGCAGATCCTCTGCCAGATCTCGATCGCGGCACTGGAGTCCGCCGGGGCGTCGGTGACCGACCGGTGCAACGTCGGGGGCTCCGACGTGACCCGGCAGGCGCTGCTGTCGGGGGACATCTCCACCTACTGGGAGTACACCGGCACGGCGTGGGCGTCGTACCTGCGCGAGACCCGCACCCTCGCCGACGACCAGGTCCTCGCCGACCTGCGCACCCGCGACCGTGCGCAGAACGGCGTGGTGTGGCTGGACCGCGCCGGGTTCGACAACACGTACTCCTTCGTCGTCGACGGGGCGACCGCGGCGCGGCTGAACCTGAACACGATCAGCGACATGGCCGCCTACGTCCGCTCCGGACAGCCCGGCGACGTCTGCGTCGAGACCGAGTACGCCTCCCGCGCCGACGGCCTCGCCGGGCTCCAGCGCGCCTACGGCTTCGAGCTCCCCCGCGACCGCCGCGAGACCCTCGAACAGGGTCTGATCTTCCAGTCCACCGCCGACGGCGTCTGCCTGTTCGGCGAGGTCGCCGCCACCGACGGGCGCATCCCGGCGCTGGGCCTGAAGGTCCTCACCGACGACCGCGGCTACCACATCACCTACAGCGCGGTCCCGGTCTTCCGGGCCGACGTGTTCGACCGGGCCCCGCAGGTCGCCGACCTGTTCGCCCCGATCACCGCGGCCCTGGACCAGCAGACCATGCAGCAGCTCAACGGCCGGGTCTCCGCAGGCGGGCAGAGCCCCCGTGACGTCGCGCGGGCCTGGCTGGCCGAGCGCGGGTTCATCGGGAGCTGAGCCGTGGCGCGCCGGCAGGTCGACGAGGTCCGCGACGGCGTGGAGCTCACCAGTCTCGACGCCGAGGCCTTCGACGGCGCCGGCGTCACCAAACGGGCCCTGCTCGACCACCTCGACGCCGTCGCCGCGCTGCTGCTGCCCGCGCTGGCCGACCGGCCCCTGTCGGTGGTGCGGGCCCGTCCCGGCCAGGCGCCGTTCATGCAGAAGAACCTCCCGCGCGGGGCGCCCGGCTGGATCCCGACCGTGGACGTGTGGGCGGACTCGTCGCAGCGCACCGTGCACTACCCGCTCTGCCACGACCGCCGCACGCTGCTGTGGTTCGGCAACCAGCGCGCCGTCGAGTTCCACCCGACCCTCGTGCCGCACGGTGCGACGACCACCGGCGAGCTCGTCGTCGACCTCGACCCGCCCGACGGCGCCGGCTTCGACCGGGTCGTCGCCGCCGCGCACCCGGTCCGGGCGGCGGTGGCCGAGCTGGGCCTCGCCGCCGCGGTGAAGACCAGCGGCGCGACCGGCCTGCACCTGGTGGTCCCGCTGTCGGAGCCGCTCCCGGTCGAGGACGCGTTCGCCGCGACCCGCGCGGTGTGCGCCCGTGCCGCGGCGCTGGCCCCCGACGTCGCGACGACCGCGTTCATCCGGGACGACCGCGGCGGCCGGGTCTTCCTCGACCCGACGCGCGTGGGCGGGGCCACCCTCGCCGCGCCCTACAGCCCGCGGGCCCGCCCCGGCCTGCCGGTGTCGTTCCCCCTCACCTGGGACGAGCTGGACCGGGTCACGCCCGCCGACTTCACGGTGGGCACGGTGGCCGGGCTGCTCGCGGGCCGTCCGACCTGGGCGGAGCTGCGGCCCGGGCCGGCCCCGCTACCGGAGGTCCTGCTCACCGAGGGCAGGGCGATCCCGGTGCCGCGGGTCGCGGCCATGCACGAGGGGAAGCGCCGCAAGCGCGCCCGCGAACGCGGTGAGTGATCACCCGTCGTGGAGGATCCGGCCCGCCCCACGGACGCTGCGCTCCACCACCGGTGATCACTCGTCGATGTCGCCCCGGGCGCGCCGGTAGATCCACCGGTCGGCGTCGGCGTGCGGACCGATCAGCACGTAGCCCCTCGGGTCCCCGCCGGGGTCGGACAGCTCGATCGTCCGCGGCGGACGGCCCGTGACGTCGGGGTCGATGCGCACCTGCTCGCCGGCGTAGGGGCCGTCGTCGATGACCGCGTACATGGCAGACGATTGTGCCACCCCGGGCGCCCCGCCCGGCCCCGTCGGACGAGGGGGCCGGGCGGGGCGTGGACCCAGGTCAGGTCGCCGACCCGGTCCTGGTGATCGTGGTGATCGCCAGGGTGGGCGCGGTGGTCGAGCCGCCCATCGTGTTGCCGTGGGTGTAGGGCTGCCCGACGACCACCTCGGCGCGGAAGAGGTCACCCTGCACCAGATCGGCGAGGGCGCTCTGCTCACCGGAGAGCAGCGTGTTGGTCCTGTACTCGTACCACTTCGAGTGCCGGACACCGTCGACGTTCGCACGGAACGACGTCGGTCCCGTCCCCGAGTCGAACTGCGTGATGTGCCCGTGGACCACGATGTGTCCGTCAAAAGGGGTCCCGACGGGTCATCGGTTCTGTGGATCCACGGGCCCGTCCTCGCCCGCCCGCCTCACTGCTTGCGCGCCCGGCTCGGCTGCACCCGCAGCGGTTCGCCGGGCATCTTCGGGTACTCCGGCGGGTACGGCAGGTCCCCCAGCCCCCGTTCGGCCTCGTCCTCGGCATACCACTCCAGCGCGGTCGCGCAGCTCCCCCGCTCCTCGCCCGCGCCGGCGTGCGGGTCGCCGTGGCGCCCCAGTAGACCGGGCACGGTGCGCAGGGTGAACTCGGCGGGGTCGACCTCGCCGAGGTCGTCCCAGGTGACCGGCATGGAGACGGTCGCGGCGGGCAGCCCGCGCACCGACCAGGCCGAGGCGATGGTGCGGTCGCGGGCGGCCTGGTTGTAGTCGAGGAAGACCCGCTCGCCGCGCTCCTCCTTCCACCAGTCCACGGTGGCCAGCTCCGGGATGCGCCGGCAGACGCGGCGGGCGATCGCGATCACCGCGTGCCGGACCTGCACGAAGTCCCACTCGGGCCGGATCGGGCAGGCGACGTGCACGCCCCGCCCGCCGGAGGTCTTGGCCCACCCGGTCAGCCCGGCCTCGGCGAGGACTTCGCGCAGCGTCTGCGCGACGACGACGGCGTCGCCGAAGTCGGTGCCCGGCTGCGGGTCGAGGTCGATGCGCAGCTCGTCGGGGTGCTCGGTGTCGGCACAGCGGACCGGCCACGGGTGGAAGTCGAGGGTGTTGAGGTTCGCCGCCCAGGCGATCGTCGCGGGCTCGGTGACCGACACCGACTCGGCGGTACGGCCGCTGGGGAAGGTCACCGTGCAGGTCCGCACCCAGTCCGGCGCGCCCTTCGGGACGCGTTTGACGAAGAACGGCTCGCCGGCCACCCCGGAGTTGAAGCGCTTCAGGTTGGTGGGGCGGTCGCGCAGCGCGCCGGTCATGGGCTCCCCCACCGCGACGTAGTACTCGACCACCTCGCGCTTGGTGATGCCGAGCTCGCCGAACACGACCTTGTCCGGGCTGGTCAGGCGGACGTCACGCGGCCCGTCGGGCCCGTCCACCTGCAGCATCACGACCTCACGGCTCGCCACCCGGCGAACCTACCCCCGGCGTCTATCGTGTGCCCATGAGTTCCGACCGGTCCCCCCGGTTCGACGACGACCTGCTGGGCCTCGACCCGGAGGACCCGGAGGCGCGGGCGTTCGCCGCGCACCTGGACCGCATGCAGCGGGTGCCGTCGTGCTCGGTGGAGGGCTACATCCGCGGCGTCGGGGACTTCGCGGAGTCGGCGAACCGGCTCCGGGGGCCGCAGCGCGCCGCCGCCGTCGGGGTGACGGTGCTGCTGTTGCTCGTCGCGGCCTGGGTCATCGCGAACGCGGCCGGGTTCGTCGTCGCCACCTGGGTCTGACGACCGGCGGCACACGACCGATCAACGGGTTACCGTGGATGCATGGGTCTGTTCAGCCGCAACACCACCACCTCCGACGCCGAGCTCCCGGCGGCGCCGGTGCAGAAGACCGACGACGAGTGGCGGGCCCAGCTCAGCCCGGACGAGTACCAGGTGCTCCGCAAGGCCGGGACCGAGCGCCCGTTCACCGGTGAGTACACCGACACGACCACGACCGGCGTCTACCGCTGCCGGGCCTGCGGGGCGGAGCTGTTCCGCAGCGACTCCAAGTTCGAGTCGCACTGCGGGTGGCCGTCGTTCTTCACCCCGCTCGCGGGTGAGGCCGTCATCGAGCGCACCGACTCCAGCCTCGGCATGACGCGCACCGAGGTGCTGTGCGCGACCTGCCACGGCCACCTGGGCCACGTGTTCGCCGGGGAGGGCTACGGCACGCCGACCGACCTGCGCTATTGCATCAACTCGGTGTCGCTGACCCTCGAGCCCGCCGCGGAGTAGGGGCCGCCGGCCGGCGGCCCCCACCGCCGGTCAGGGCAGGGACGCGACGAGGTCGCCGACCTCGACCCGCGGGCCGGTGTAGAACGGGATCTCCTCGCGGACGTGGCGGCGGGCCTCGGTGCCGCGCAGGTGCCGCATGAGGTCGACGATGCGGTACAGCTCGTCGGCCTCGAAGGCCAGGATCCACTCGTAGTCGCCGAGGGCGAAGGCCGGGACGGTGTTGGCGCGCACGTCGGCGTAGTCCCGGGCCTCCTTGCCGTGGTCGGCGAGCATCGTCCGACGCTCGGCATCGGGCAGCAGGTACCACTCGTAGGACCGGACGAACGGGTAGACGCACACGTAGCGCTTCGGGTCCTCACCGGCCATGAACGCCGGGACGTGGCTCTTGTTGAACTCCGCCGGGCGGTGCAGCGCGGTCTGGCTCCAGACCGGCACGCTCGCACGGCCGAGCGCGGTGGTGCGGCGCAGGTCGGAGTAGGCGGCCTGCAGCGACTCGATCTCCGAGGCGTGCCACCAGATCATGTAGTCGGCGTCGTGCCGCACACCGGCGAGGTCGTAGACGCCGCGGACGGTGACGTCCTTGTTGGCGAGCGAGTCGAGGTACTCGGTCGCCTCGCGGGCGGCGGCCGAGCGGTCGTCGCCGAGGCGGCCGGGCTCGACCCGGAAGACCGACCACATGGTGTAGCGGATGGTGTCGTTGATCGCTTTGACGTCCACGCGGGCCATGTCCGGCATGGTACGCGGCCGGTGAGGGTGCCCTCAGCGACCGGTCCGTGCGGCGAGCAGGGCCGGGGCGAGCCGCTCGGCGGCGGCCCGTGCGGTCGCGACACAGGCGGGGACGCCGACCCCGTGCAGCATCGACCCGGCGACCTCCAGCCCCCCGACAGCGGCGACGGCGGACTCCAGCGCGTCGACGACCGCTCCGTGCCCCACGCCGTACTGCGGCAGACCGCCGCCCCAGCGCTGCACGAACGACGCGACCGGGACGGCGTCGACGCCGTCGAGCACGGCCAGGTCGGCACGGACACGGGCGACGAGCTCGGCGTCGTCGACCTGCAGGCTCGCCTCCTCGCCGAACCGGCCGATCGAGGCCCGGAGCCGGACCAGGCCGTCCTCACCGAGGTGGGCCCACTTCGTCGACGCGTGGGTGACGCCCTTGACCGACAGGGGCTCGTCCGCGGCGACCAGACAGCCGGAGGTGCCGGGCATGCCGGTGACGTCGGCGGCCCGGAAGGCGAGCGCGACGACCGCGGAGGAGGCGAGTTCGATCCGCCCGGCCGCGGCGGCCGCGGCCGGTGCGACCGGCTCCAGCAGCCGGCGGGCGGCGGGTGCGGGGACGGCGAGGACAACGGCGTCGACGTCGAGCGCCTCCGGCTGCGGGACCGGTCCGAGGACGAGCCGCCAGCCGTCGGGGCGACGGTGCACCTCCCGCACGGTGACGCC
>NZ_WWFY01000037.1:0-7375 GCF_009864975.1 Pseudonocardia sp. SID8383 | reverse complement strand
GGCTGGGCGGTCATCGCCGGCGCGGGCGCCGGCTCGGTCCCGGGCCGGGCCTCGACGCCGGAGTGGTTCTCGGCCTCGGGCCGCGGGTACGGCGCGGGCGCGGTGCCCTCGGGCCGCTGCCCGGCGACGCCGGCGTAGCCGACCGGGTACTCGGTCATGAGCTCCACGAAGCGGTCGAACAGGTCCGACGCGTCGTGCGGGCCCGCGGCGGCCTCCGGGTGGTACTGCACGGAGAACGCCGGGAAGTCGAGCCCGGCCATGCCCTCGACGCAGCCGTCGTTGGGGCAGGTGTGGGTGATCTGCGCGCGGCCGTAGGGGGTGTCGAACTCCTCGCCCGCCTCGCCGGACACCGCGAAGCCGTGGTTCTGCGAGGTGATCGCGATCCGCCCGGTGGCGTGCTCGACGACCGGGATGTTGATGCCCCGGTGGCCGTAGCGCAGCTTGTAGGTGGACCGGCCGAGCGCGCGGCCGAGGATCTGGTTGCCGAAGCAGATCCCGAACAGCGGGATGCGCCGCTCCAGGACCTGCCGGGCGAGTGCGACCGGGCCGTCGGCGGTGGCCGGGTCCCCCGGGCCGTTGGCCAGGAAGAAGCCGTCCGGGCGCAGCGACTCGACGGTCTCGATGGTGCTCGACGCGGGCAGCACGTGCACCTCGATGCCGCGGGCGGCCATCATCCGCGGGGTGTTGAACTTGATGCCGACGTCCAGGGCGGCGACGACGAAGCGCCGCTCCCCCACCGCGGGCACCACGTAGGTCTCGGCGGTGGTGACGGCGCCGTAGAGGTCGGCGCCCTCCATCTGCGGGGCCTGCCTGACCCGCTCGACCAGCTCGTCGTCGGCGGCGAGGGCGGTGCCGGAGAAGATCCCGGCGCGCATGGCGCCCTGCTCGCGCAGGTGGCGCACCGCGGCGCGGGTGTCGATCCCGGCGATCCCGACGACCTCCTGGGCCCGCAGCGCGTCCTCCAGCGAGCCGGTCGCCCGCCAGTTCGACGCCCGCCGGGCGGGGTCGCGCACGACGTAGCCCGCGACCTGGATCGCCCGCGACTCGTCGTCCTCGTCGTTCCAGCCGGTGTTGCCGATCTGCGGTGCGGTCTGCAGCACGATCTGGCGGTGGTACGACGGGTCGGTGAGGGTCTCCTGGTAGCCGGTCATGCCGGTGGTGAACACGGCCTCACCCAGGGTCTGCCCGGTGGCGCCGTAGGCCTCACCGCGGAAGATCCGCCCGTCCTCGAGAACCAAAAGCGCGGTCACTGCACAACCTTCCCGTCCTGCGCGGTGATGCGTCCCCGCAGCACCGTCGCGACCACCGTTCCGGGCAGCCGCATTCCCTCGTACGGCGTGTTCGCCGCCTTGCTCGCCAGCTCCGCACCGCGGACCGTCCAGACCCCGTCCGGGTCGACCAGCGCGAACGTCGCCGGCTCCCCCTCCGCGATCGGACGGCCCTGGTCGGGCAGGTTCCCGATCTCCGCGGGGCGCTCCGACAGCACCCGCGCGACGCCGTGCCAGTCCAGCAGGCCCGGCTCCACCATCGTCTCGACCAGCACCGACAGCGCGGTCTGCAGGCCCAGCATGCCCGGCTTCGCGGCCTGCCACTCGGTGTCCTTGTACTGCGCGGCGTGCGGGGCGTGGTCGGTCGCGACGACGTCGATCACGCCCTCGGCCAGCGCCTCGCGCATCGCGCGGGTGTCGTCGGCGGTGCGCAGCGGCGGGTTGACCTTGTTCACCGGGTCGTAGCCGGTCAGCCGGGAGTCGGTGAGCAGCAGGTGGTGCGGGGTGACCTCGGCCGACACCCGCACGCCCTGGGCCTTGGCCGCGCGCAGCACGTCGATCGTGCGGGCGGTGGAGATGTGGCAGACGTGCAGGCGCGCGCCGGCCTCGCGGGCCAGCGCGCAGTCGCGGGCGACGATCGTCTCCTCCGCGGTGGCGGGCCACCCGGCGAGCCCGAGGCGCGCGGCCACGGCACCCTCGTGCGCCTGGGCGCCGCCGGTGAGGCGGTGGTCCTCGGCGTGCTGGGCGATGACGACGTCGAGCGCGGAGGCGTACTCCAGCGCGCGGCGCATGATCAGCGGGTCGTTCACGCAGCGGCCGTCGTCGGAGAACATCCGCACCGCGGCGTGGGAGGCGGCCATCGTGCCGAGCTCGGCGAGCTTCTCGCCGCCGAGGCCGACGGTGACCGCACCGACCGGGTGCACGTCGACCAGCCCGATCTCCTCGCCGCGCCGGCGCACGTGCTCGACGACGACGTCGGAGTCGGCGACCGGGGTGGTGTTCGGCATCGCGAACACGGCGGTGAACCCGCCGAGCGCCGCGGCACGGCTGCCGGTCTCGATGGTCTCGGACTCCTCGCCGCCCGGCTCGCGCAGGTGCACGTGCAGGTCGACGAAGCCGGGCAGCAGCACGGCGCCGTCGGCGTCGAGGACCTCGGTGCCCTCGGGCGCGGTCAGGCCGGTGCCGATGGTGGCGACGACGCCGTCGGCGACGAGCACGTCGACCGGGTCCCCGCCGTAGGGCCGGGTGTTGCGGATCAGCAGGTCGGTCATTCGGGAGCTCCGGCGAGAAGGTGGTAGAGGACGGCCATCCGCACGTGCACGCCGTTGCGCACCTGGGCCAGGACGGCGGAGTTGGGGGCGTCGGCGACCGCGGGGGCGATCTCCATGCCGCGGATCATCGGGCCGGGGTGCAGGACGACCGCGTGGTCGGGCAGGAGCCTCGCGCGGTCCTCGGACAGCCCGAAGCGCACCGCGTACTCGCGCGCGGAGGGGAAGAAGCCGCCGTGCATCCGCTCGGACTGCACGCGCAGCATCATGACCGCGTCGAGCGCGGGCAGCTCGGCGTCCAGCTCGTGGGACACCCGGCACGGCCAGGACTCGACGCCGGTGGGCAGCAGCGTCGGCGGCGCGACGAGCACGACCTCGGCCCCGAGGGTCGCGAGCAGCAGCACGTTGGACCGGGCGACCCGGGAGTGCAGGACGTCGCCGACGATCCCGATCCGCCGCCCGGCGATGCCGCCGAGCCGGTCGCGCAGGGTCGCGGCGTCGAGCAGCGCCTGGGTGGGGTGCTCGTGGGTGCCGTCACCGGCGTTGACGATCGCGGTGGGGGTGCCGGTGACCTCGCGGTCGGCGTCCGCCCAGTGCGCGAGCCGGTGCGCCGACCCCGAGGCGGGGTGGCGCACGATCACGCAGTCCGCGCCCATCGAGGACAGGGTCAGCGCGGTGTCGCGCAGCGACTCGCCCTTGGAGACCGAGGAGCCGGAGGCGGACACGTTCACGGTGTCGGCGCTCATCCACTTGCCGGCGATCTCGAACGACACCCGGGTGCGGGTGGAGTTCTCGTAGAACATCGTGATGACCGTGCGGCCGCGCAGCGTCGGCAGCTTGCGCACCTCGCGGCCGAGCAGCGCCTCGCGCAGCCGGTCGGAGGTGTCGAGCAGCGCGGTCGCCTCGGCGGCGTCGAGGTCGGCGACCGAGAGCAGGTGTCTCACCTGTCCCCCTCTCCCTGGGTGATCCAGACGCCGTCGCTGCCGTCGATCTCGGTCAGCGAGACCAGGATCTGCTCCGAGCGCGACGTCGGGACGTTCTTGCCGACGTAGTCGGCGCGGATCGGGAGCTCCCGGTGGCCGCGGTCGATCAGCACGGCGAGCTGCACCGCGCGCGGACGGCCCTCGTCGCGCAGGGCGTCGAGCGCGGCGCGGGTGGTGCGCCCGGACATGAGGACGTCGTCGACGAGCACGACGAGCCGGTCGTCCACGCCGCCCTCGGGCACCGCGGTGGACTCCAGCGCACGGGCCGGGCCGCGGCGCAGGTCGTCGCGGTAGAGGGTGGCGTCGACCGAGCCGACGGCCGGTGCGGCGCCGGCGAAGTCGGTGATCGCGGCGGCGAGCCGGTGGGCCAGGTGCACGCCGCGGGTGGGGACGCCCAGGAGCACGAGCCCGTCGGGGTTCTCGGCGCTGAAGGCGGTCTTCTCGATGATCTGGTGCGCGATGCGCGCGACGGTGCGGGTGACGTCGGCGGCGGACAGCAGTTCCCGTGCGGGCTGCTGTGCGTCGGCGTCCCCGCGGCGGTTCTGCGCCACGAGGTGGTCTCCTTCCCCGCCTCACCGGACGGGTCTTAAAGGACGGTCGTACACGAGCTGTGCGCCAACCTAGCAACTCGGCGGGTGCCCGCGCGGGACGGCCGCAGCGCGTCACACCGCGAGCCGCGCCACAGCCGCGTCACCCGTTCGAGGTCACGTTCCCGTCACGATGCGCGATGACCGACGGCCGTCCGGCACGACACCTTGCGATACCCGATTCTGCCCATGCGCACCCACAGGGGCGGGTGGTGGGATCGCGTACCCACACCCTGCGCTACCGCTGACGAGGGACGTGGACTGCCCCGTTCGTGTGGGAAACCGCTCGTCAACCCCCCGAGCAGGGGGTCGAACTTGACGGTGCCGGACCGGACCCGGAGGATTACTCTCCGTATCAATCAGCACGCGTGCAGCAGTGCCGCGACGAGCGGGACGGTCGGGACGCCGGCACCCGCCGGAGCTGCCGCCCCGAACGGGACCACCCACAGGGGCGACGACGCGGCAGGCGCGACAACGCCACCGGTGCACCGCCGGTGACCGGCCGGTCCGGCCACACCGGTACGGACCGTCAGGAACGAGGAGATCGATGGGCGACTACGCCAAGGCGCTCGGGGGCAAGCTCCGGGCGATCAGGCAGCAACAGGGGCTCTCCCTGCACGGCGTCGAGCAGAAGTCGGGCGGACGCTGGAAGGCGGTCGTCGTGGGCTCCTACGAGCGCGGGGACCGTGCGGTCACCGTGCAGAAGCTGGCCGAGCTGGCCGACTTCTACGGCGTCCCGGTGGCCGAGCTGCTCCCCGAGGGCCGCATCCCCTCCGGCAGCGAGCCCGCGACGAAGATCGTGATCAACCTGGAGCGGCTGCAGCAGCTCCCCGCGGACAAGGTCGGGCCGCTGGCCCGCTACGCCGCGGCCATCCAGAGCCAGCGCGGCGACTACAACGGCAAGGTGCTCTCGATCCGCGCCGAGGACCTGCGTTCGCTCGCGATCATCTACGACATGTCCCCCGGCGAGCTGACCGACCAGCTCATCGACTGGGGAGTGCTCCCGCCCGAGGCGCGTCCCGGGCAGCACGTGGGATGATCTGTTCCACCGGCCGCGTCCCAGGGGAAGGGTGACGCGACCGGTCGGGCGGTGGCCGGGGTCTGCACAGTCCCCCGGCCACCGCCCTTCGTGCGTTCAGGCCCTGGTCAGAGGGTCGCGCGCAGGTGCTCGGCGATGTCGGAGATCTGGCCGAGCACCCCGTTGACGTAGCGCGGGGAGTCGTCGGTCGACAGCGTCCGGGCCAGCTCGACGGCCTCGGTGATCGCGACCGGGTCGTCGACGTCGTCCACCCACAGCAGCTCGTAGATCCCGAGCCGCAGCAGGCCGCGGTCGACCGCGGGCATCCGGTCGACGTCCCAGCCCTCGGCGTGCTCGGCGATCAGCTGGTCGATCCGGTCCCGGTGGGTCGCGACGCCCTCGACGAGCCGCGCCGCGTAGTCCTGCACGGGCGGCGCGTCGTCGGTCTCGCGGCGCGCGGCGAGCACGGACAGGGCGTCCTCACCGCGGGCCTCGGCCTCGAAGAGGATGTCCAGTGCCCGTTTACGGGCCTTGGTGCGTGCGCGCACCTCAGCTCACGCGGCCGAGGTAACGGCCGTCCCGGGTGTCGACCTTGACCTTGGTGCCGCTCTCCAGGAACAGCGGCACCTGGATCTCGGCGCCGGTCTCCAGGGTCGCGGGCTTGGTGCCGCCGGTGGAGCGGTCACCCTGCAGGCCCGGGTCGGTGTGGGAGATGACCAGCTCGACCGAGGTCGGGAGCTCGATGAACAGCGGCTCGCCCTCGTGCAGCGACACCTGGGCGGAGGCGTTCTCCAGCAGGTAGCGCGCGGCGTCACCGACGGCCTTCTCCGGGATCGGGATCTGGTCGAAGGTGTCGCCGTCCATGAAGACGAAGTCGGTGCCCTCGCGGTACAGGTAGGTCATGTCGCGGCGGTCCACCGTCGCGGTGTCGACCTTGGTGCCCGCGTTGAAGGTCCGGTCCACGACCTTCCCGGACATCACGTTCTTCAGCGTGGTGCGAACGAACGCACCGCCCTTGCCGGGCTTGACGTGCTGGAACGCCGTCACGGTCCACAGCTGGCCCTCGATGTTCAGGACCAGGCCGTTCTTCAGGTCGTTCGTGGTCGCCACGTGCGCGCTCTCCTGCTCGGATCTCGGATTCGTGCGTCGGTCAGGGTACCGCCACCCGGTTCACCGGCCCGCCCGAGGGGCGGGCGACCTGCCAGGATGGGCGCCATGACGGTGCGGGTGGTGGTGGCCGACGACCAGGCGGTGGTGCGGGCGGGGCTGCGGACGGTGCTCGCGGCGGCGCCGGACATCGACGTCGTCGGGGAGGCCGGGGACGGCGCGGAGGCCGCCGAGCTGGCCGAGACCCTGCGCCCGGACGTCGTGCTGATGGACGTCCGGATGCCCGGCACCGACGGCATCGAGGGGACCCGGCGGATCCGCGCGCTGCGCGACCCCGGCATCCGTGTGCTGGTGGTGACGACGTTCGACCTGGACCGCCACGTCTACGACGCCCTGCGGGCCGGCGCGTCCGGCTTCGTGCTGAAGGACGTCGAGCCGGAGGACCTCCAGGTCGCGGTCCGCACCGTGCACGCCGGGCACGAGCTGTTCGCGCCGTCGGTCACGCGGCGGCTCGTCGGCTCGTTCGTCCCGGCCGACCCGCCCGCCCCGGCCGGGCCCGCGGCCGGGCTGACCGAGCGGGAGCGGGAGGTGCTCGGGCTGGTCGCCGCCGGGCTGTCCAACGCCGAGATCGCCGACCGGCTGGTGCTGGGCGGCACGACGGTCAAGACCCACGTCTCGAACCTGCTCACCAAGCTGGGGCTGCGCGACCGGGTGCAGCTGGTGGTGTTCGCCTACGAGCACGGGCTGGTGGGAGCCGCCGGTGCCGACGGCTGAGCCCGGCACAGACGCCCCCGCTCCCGCTCCCACGCCGCTGCCCGGCACGCGCGCCGGGGACGTCGCGCTGGCGGTGCTGGCGCTGATCCTGGTCGCCCAGGAGCTGGTCACCGCCCTGGTCCTGGAGATCCCCGGCTACACCCACCGGCTCCCCCTGCCGCTGTCCGTGGCGCTGGCGGCGGTGCTGAGCCCGGCGATGGCCGCCACCGTGCTGCTGCGCCGCCACCGGCCGCGGCGCGCCTACCTGGTCCTGGCCGTGCTCGCCGCCCCGGCGATGGCGTTCCTCGGCGGGTTCGCGACGTTGCTGTGGCCGCTGCTGGCCTTCTCCGTCGCGCGGGCTCCGCAGCGCGGACCGGCCGGCGCGGCGGCC
>NZ_WWFY01000376.1:0-10874 GCF_009864975.1 Pseudonocardia sp. SID8383 | reverse complement strand
CGCTCCTGTACTGGCCCGGCTGACCGGCGCGCTCGACGCCGGCTGACCCCGCCTCCTCCCTGCGGTGGAGACACGGATCGTCCTCCGGACCGATTCGCCGGGCCGCGCCGACGGGCAGGCTCGCAGGTGTCCGTCCCCGAGCTACCGGCGAAAGGCCCCACGATGACCACCGAGAGCCCGGCCATGGTCCGCCTGCGCGACGCCGTCGGCCGCACCCTCGCGGCCGGCACCGCCCGTGCCACCCTGCTGATGGACATGTCCGGGACCCGCGCCGTGGGCGAGGCGCTCCCGCGGCGGCGGCGCCCGCTCCCGGCCCTGGCGCGGGCCGTCCTGCGCCGGGTGCCGCGGGAGGTCGTCACCAGCGGAGTCCTCGACCTCACCCGGCGCCGCGCCATGGTGGGCCACGACCACATCGCGTTCGTGCAGATCGAGGACCGGGTCTGGAGCGGGCGGCCCGGCCGCAGGCTCGACCGGCTGGGCCTCACCGATCCCGGCCGGATCGTCACCCCGCTGGCGGCCTTCGACCGGCTCGCCGACGTCACCGAGGCCCACGACCACGGCGTCGTCGCCGACCGCGGCGAGCGGTGGCGACGCCTGACCGTCACCACCGGCGACGGCGAGCCGGGCGAGGTGTGGCTCGACGGCGCCCACGTGCGCCGGATCCGGCTGCCGGAGCAGCGCCAGGACTCGACGACGGTGACGCTCGACGCGTTCGGCACCGACGTCGACGACCGGGACTGGACCCGGCTGCCCGGCTGAGAGCCCGGGTCAGCCGGCGGCCGCGGTCATCCGCTCGTTGTCCCGGCGCACCGTGCGGGCGGCGAGGAACAGCCCCGCCGACGCGATCGCCATCGACAGCGGCACGATCACGGCGAGGGCCTGCCGCAGCCCGTTCGCCGCCGCGTCGGCCGGGCTCGCGCCCGCGGCGAGGGCGTCCGCGGCGAACGCGTCCGACAGGGCACCGGCGATCACCGGCCCGACCGCGCCGCCCAGCAGGTAGAACGCGGCGAAGAACACCGCCGTCGCCGTCGACCGCAGCCGCGGCCCGACGACGTCGGCGACGGCAGGGTAGGCCGAGGTGTAGTAGAGGTACTGCAGCAGCCAGCCGGCGCCGAACAGCACGACGAACGTGCCCGTCGCCTCCGGCCCCACGGACAGCGCGAACCAGGTCAGCGGGACCGACACCAGCGTCGCCACCGCACCGACCAGCACCCGCGCACCCGTCGAGCGGCGGGCGGCCCGGTCCGACACCCAGCCGCCGACGAGCAGCCCGGCCAGCCCCGTCACGCCGACGACGACGCCGGTCAGCACCGCCGCCCCGGTCAGGGACGCACCGAAGTAGCGCTGGAACAGCGGCACGGTGAACGTGTTGACCGAGTAGGCGGCGAGGTTCGCGCCGATCCCGGCGACGATCAGGAACCACATCGTCGGGACGGCCAGGATCCGCCGGAACGGCCGGTCGACCGGTGCCGGTGTCGCCTCGACCGTGGTCGTCGACGCCGGTTCGGACGCCCCGCGGCGGGGCTCACGCACCAGGAAGAACCCGGCCGCGATGAGCAGCCCGGGGATCGCGGCCAGCACGAACGGGGCCCGCCACGTCCCGAACGCCTCGGCGATCGCACCGACCGAGAAGTAGGCGAGCACGAGCCCGACCGGCAGCCCGAGCTGGAACAGCCCGAACGCCCGCGCCCGCTTCCCCGCCGGGTAGAGGTCGGCGATCGTGGAGTTCGCGGCGGGCGCGTAGCTGGCCTCGCCGATACCGACGCCGACCCGCATCAGCAGCAGCGAGACGTAGTTCCAGGCCGCGCCGCTCGCGGCCGTCAGCAGGCTCCACGCGACGATGCCCCACCCCATGATCCGGGCCCGCGAGCGGTGGTCGGCGAGGCGCCCGAGGGGGAGCCCGCACAGGGCGTAGACGACGGTGAACGCGGCGGCCAGGACGCCGATCTGCAGGTCGGAGAGCCCGAACTCGAGCTTGACGGGCTCGGCGACGATCGCCGGGACGGCCCGGTCGTAGAAGTTGAACGTGTTGGCGGCGAACAGCAGCGCCAGCACCCGGCCGGCGTTGGGGGCCTGTTCGCCCTGCCCGGTGGGCAGGAAACGTTCCCGTTCGGTCGTCATGTGACCCCCGGTCCTCGGCGTGGACGCGTCGTTGCGGCCACGCCGGTCAGACTGCCCGACGGGGACGAATCCGTCACCGTCCGCGGCTCACGCCCCGGTCGGGGTCACCACCATCGACCGGGTCCGGGCCGCGGTGTGGTCGGCCGGGCGCAGCCCGACGGCGCGCCGGGAGCGTGCCGAGGCCACGGCGAGCACCGTCGCGGCGGCGACCAGGGCCACCGGCACGGCGACCACTCCGGCCGGGAGGACCCGGTGCAGCGAGCCCGTCGCGGCGACGGCGAGCACGAAGACCGCGATGCGGGCTCCGGCGCCGGGGTTCCAGCTGCGCCCGGCCGGGTCGACCATGCCCGACACCCAGTTGGTGACGACCCCGGTGAAGTAGTTGGTGGGAGTGCCGGCCGGACCGATCCGGCGCAGCGCCGCCCCCTGCAGCCCCATCGCCAGCGTCGCCGTCCCGATCATCGGCTCCACGGGGAAGGCGTGTCCCGGCCCGCCGAGCAGCCACGCGAGGCCGAACGCGGACAGGACCGCGAGCTCCAGGCCGAGCGTGACACCGACGGCGCCCCGGGCCGGAAGCCTCCGCTCGGCCAGACCCGCCGTCACGGTGCCGGCGACCAGGCCCAGCACGTAGCCGCCCAGTGCCCAGGCCGCGGGGGCGAGCGCCGCGACCGACCCCAGCCCCCGGCCGAGCGCGACGAAGCTGCCGGTCATGGCGCTGACGACCACGTCGTGGAACGCCGTGAACGAGGCCCCGTCCAGGGCGCCCGCCGCCGCGGCCAGCAGCAGCGGTACCGCCGCGAAGATCCGGGTCGTCCGCTTGTCATGATCTGTGGTGAGCACGGCGGCAGCATTCGGCCGTTCGGCCTAAGGGGACGCTAAGTGGGGGGCAATGATCAGCTCGCCGCCCGGCCGAGTCCCCGCCCACCCGGCCTGCGCGGTGTGCCGAGGACTCGGATGGTTCGATCACCCCATGCTGCGTGCCGAGCGGACGAGCGTATGGCGCCGCGACTACGAGTTCACACTGGACGGCGCGCCGGTCAGCACCTTCAGCTCGCACTGGTGGCGCTCCGGCGGGCAGATCCAGGTCGAGGGCCGCGAGTACCGGATCGGATCGACCGTCTGGGGCAGGACCTACACGATGACCGACTCCGCGGGGACCGTCGTCGCCACGGCGGAGCGGGCTGGTCGCAAGCACTGGACCGTCACCGCCGACGGCCGGTCCTACCGCTTCCGCCGGGCCTCGGTGTGGAGCTCCGAGCAGCACCTCGTCGAGGGCGACCGGACGGCCGGGACGATCCGGAAGTCGAGCTGGTGGCGCGGCGGGGCCGAGGCGACCTTGCCGGGCCTGAGCCTGCCGGCGCAGCTGTTCGTCGTCGCGGTCGTGCTCTCGGTGTGGGAGCAGCAGAACGCGGCCGCCGCGTCGAGTGGGGGAGGCTGAACCGGAGGGCGAGTGTCCGGACGGATCTGTCCCCGGCCGGCGGTGCCGCCTCCGGCACGATGCCCGCTCCGGGTCAGGACGCCACGACGCTCGCCGCCCGGAACGTCTCACCCGGCATGGGGCGGCGCAGCTTCCAGGTGATCGCGATCGGCTTGCGGCCTTCGTGGGACACGTAGGTGCAGGCGCCCAGGCACAGGAACGGTGCGCCGGGGCCGACGTCGTCGCCGGGGGAGTCCCGGACGAACAGCACCACGTGGCTGCCCTGCTCGGCGTGGATCAGGTAGCGCCGGCCCGTCCCCGTCTCCGGGGAGGCCGCGTTCTGCGACTCCCAGTGGAACAGGTCGGGCTGCAGCGCGAAGTCCCGGTACATCGTGGTGGGGGAGAAGTCCCGCTCGGTCTTGTGCAGGTTGACCAGCAGCGCGTCGACCCGCGGGACGTCGGCCCAGACCACGCCGGTCGCATGCCCGGATGCCTTGCGGTCTAAGGAGGCCCAGTCCAGGGCGGCCAGGATCTCCTCGCGCCGGTAGTGCGCGTGGCTCTGCAGCGGCACGTTCTGCAGTCCCTCGCCCAGCGAGCGCGGCAGGTGCCGGGCCTGGTCGAGCGTGTACGCGGTCAGCTCGCGGATCTCGGCGCAGACCGCGGGGTGGCGGCGCAGGTGGTCGACCCCGGCCTGGTAGCTGTCGAACCCGCCGCGGTCGGGCCAGAGCTGGAAGAACAGCATCCGGGCCAGCCGCTGCTCGCGCGCGGTCAGCTCGGCGTAGCCCGGACCGGCCGGGTCGGCGACGCGGGCGTAGACGGCGGCCCGCTCGGGGTCGTCGACGTGGGTCAGCATGGCGAGCCGCCGGAGCAGCGCGGTCTCGTCCGGTCCGGTGGTCGGGACGGCCAGGCCCGCGTCCCGGCGGAGCGCCGTCCACGAACCCTTGCCGCGGTAGACGTCGGCCAGCTCGCCGCCGGACTCGTGCAGGTAGCGGGCCAGGGCCGACTCGCCGTGCGAACGGACGTCGGCGATGAGGTCCCTGCGGGACAGGCGTAGCCGGCTGCGCACGTTGTCCAGCACGATGTCGCGGGCGACCGGGTCCAGCACCATCGCCGAGCCGGACGGCAGGAACGGGAAGCCCTCCTCGACATCGCGGACGACCCCGGCCCGGCTGCTGCCGGTCAGAGCCCGGAGGCGCAGGTCGAAGCGGAACTCGCGGCGGTGCTGGCCGATGAAGTCCAGGACGGTGAGCACCGCCTTGTCCGGAGCGCGTCGCAGCCCGCGGCCGAGCTGCTGGAGGAACACGGTCGCGCTCTGGGTGGGGCGCAGCAGCAGGACGGTGTCGACCTGCGGCACGTCGAGCCCCTCGTTGAACACGTCGACGGCGAACAGACAGTTCACCCGACGGTCCCGCAGCCGCCGCAGGGCGCCGTCACGGTCGTCGCGGGCGGTCTGCCCGGTGACCGCCTCACTGGGGATGCCGGCCGCGGTGAACACCCGCGCCATGTACTCGGCGTGCGCGACCGAGACGCAGAACCCGAGCGCCCGCATCGCGGTCACGTCGGTGACCTTGGCACGGGTCTCGCGGACGACCTTGGCGGCGCGGGCGTCGTTACCGGTGTAGAGGCCGTCGAGGGAGGTGATGTCGTAGCTGCCGCGCTTCCACTCGATCCCGGTGAGGTCGACGTCGTCGGCGACCCCGAAGTAGTGGAAGGGCACCAGCAGGTCCGCCGACAACGCATCCCACAGGCGCAGTTCGGCGGCGGTACGCCCCTCGAAGAACAGGTCACGGACGTCGACGCCGTCGGAGCGTTCGGGGGTCGCCGTCAGACCCAGGAACTCGGCGGGCCGCAGGTGGTCGAGCAACGCGCGGTAGGTGGGCGAGGCCGCGTGGTGGAACTCGTCGATCACAACGACGTCGAAGTGGTCGGACGGGATGTTCTCCACCCCGTAGGACGCCAGTGACTGCACCGAGGCGAACACGTGGTTCCAGCGCTGCGGACGGTCCCCACCGACGTAGGTCTCGCCGAAGGCGCCGTCGGCGAGCACGTTGCGGTAGGTGCGCCGGGACTGGTCGAGGATCTCCTTGCGGTGCGCGACGAACAGCAGCCTCGAGTGCGCGTGGCGCAGCCGCGCGTAGTCCAGCGCCGCGACGACGGTCTTGCCGGTCCCGGTCGCGGCGATGACGAGGTTGCGGTGCCGGTCGTGCACCTCGCGCTCGGTCGCGAGGGCTTCAAGGATCTGCTCCTGGTGCGGGAACGGGCGGACCTCCAGCCCGGACAACGGGGTGGTGTCGTCCTGGTGACGGCCCAGGGCGTCGGCGAGACGCTCGGAGTCGGCGGGCAGGTCCGGGTCGTAGGAGACGAAGTCGGGCGCAGCCCAGTAGGAGTCGAACGTCGAGGTGAACTTGCGGATCAGCTCCGGCGTGGCCACCGAGGACAGCCGGACGTTCCACTCCAGGCCGTCGACCAGGGCGGACCGCGACAGGTTCGAGCTCCCGACGAACGCGGTGTCGAAGCCGGAGTCCCGGCGGAACAGCCACGCCTTCGCGTGCAGCCGGGTGGTCGCGCTCGCGTAGCTGACCCTCATCTCGGCGCCGTGCCGCCGGACGAGTTCGTCGACCGCCCGCTGCTCGGTGGCGCCCATGTAGGTGGTGGTGATGACCCGGAACGGGACGCCACGCTCGTGCAGGACGTCGAGCTCGGTCTCCAGGAGCCGGATGCCGTGCCAGCGGATGAACGCGCAGAGCAGGTCGACCCGGTCGGCGCTGGACAGCTCGGACTGCAGCGCGGTGTGCAGCTTCGGTTCGCCGGCGGCGTTGGTGAACAGCGCCGCGTCCGACAGCGGGGTCAGGGGACGCCGGACCTCGTGCACCCCGGGTGCGATCTCCCGGGTGAGCGCGATGAGCTGCTGCAGGTCGGCGGAGAGCTGTTCCTCGCGCTCGACCTGGGCGAGCAGCCGGTTGACGAGCGCGACCCGCTGCTCCGGATCCCGGTCGGCCAGCGCCTGCTCGACGACCTCGGCCACGTGCCGGGACAGCACCCGCGGCTGGGTCGCCTCCTCCACCTCGTCCCAGCGCGGGGTCAGGTCGCCGACGGCGGCGAGGGCGGTGTCGAGCCGGGCGGTGCGCAGACGTTCGTGCGCCCCGGCGCGCAGGGGTTCGCTCACGCCGTCAGCGTGCCGGGTGACCCCGGCGGACACGCGGCCGTCGCGCATCGTCGCCGGCCAGCCGGCGTGTCATCCCGCCGTCCCCTCCCCGGCCCGCGCGCCGGCCCCGCCGCCCACCCGCGGGGGCCAGGAGGCACGCCGCGTCCGCACCCGCACCCCGTCGGTGACCCGGCCGCCTGACAGATCCCCCGCGCGCAGGCAGAAGTGGGTCCACATGTGCAGCTGGACCTCCTTCCCGACCCGCAGCACGTCGAACACCAGCGCCGAGGGCCGGTCCCCGGGCCGCGACCACGTCTCGATCCGGAACGCGACGCCCCGACCGGTGTCGTGGGCGGAGAACTCGATCTGCCCGGCCTCCAGGTGCCCGGCCAGTGTCGCGAACCGGAACGACGTCGCGTCGCGGTGCACCACCCGTACCGGCCCGTTCCACGGCGCCGGCATGTGCACGACGTACTCGTCACCGACCGCGACCTCGCCGAGCCGCCCGCGCTTCTTGCGGAAGGTCACCACCTCCGACGGGGCGGCACGGTCGAGATCGGCGCACACCCGGTCCATCAGCGCGGCGGCGTCGAGGCCGCTGTCCCGGACGTCGACGGTGAAGATGCGGTGCAGCAGGGGACCCGAGCCCTCGCCGACGGTCTTGAGGTGCGCGTCGACGAACTCCTCCGGCAGCGGCGGCGGGAGATCGGAGGCGTCACCGGTGTCCTCGGCGCGGTCGACGTGCGGGAGGCGTCGCAGGTAGCGGGTGGCGGTGAGTGCGAGGCCCGCGGGGTAGCGGAGTACGGCCCCGGCGCGGGCCACCGGGCCCGGCTGGGGGGTCGGCTCCGAGCGCCGCGCGGTGGTGAGCCGGGTCTGCGTGGCGTAGTGCTGCTTGACCGCAGCGACCAGCCGCTCCGGCTCGGCGACGGTCACGGTGACCCCGGGGTGGCGCAGCGCACCGAGGGGGTCGAGCGCCGGGACGGGGCGGTGGAACCGGATGCACGCCCCACGCTCGGTGGTGCTGCCGAAGGTCACGCCCCGGTCGGCGAGCGACAGCCGCGCACCGAGGGCCTTCGCCGCCCGGAACGGGCCGGTGACCTGGGCGCCCGCGAGGTTGCGGACCGGCGTGACCAGCGAGAAGTGGCCGAAGCGGACCCGCAGGCCGTCGTCGTCGAGGTCGACGTGGGCGTCGGTGGGATCGCACACCCCGAACGGCAGCAGCACCGCGCCGAAGCGCGGGTCGAGGTCGAACGGGTGGCGTCGTGGCGACGCGGCGAAGTCGGGCACGCCCGCGGGTACCCGGTGCGCGCGGATCGACGCGGGCCGCCGAGGTCACCCCCGCGCCCGCTTGAGGATCACCCCGATCTCGATGGTCTGGCCCGCGCCGACCGCGGGCACGATCGTGCCGACCGTCTCCCACCCCTGCGCGCCGAGCTCGTTGAGCTCCTTCTCCATCCCCGGGTAGTCGAAGCCCTTCCAGCCGAGCTTGTACTGCAGCACCTTGTGTTCGAACATCGTTCGTTCCTCTCCGTGAACGGGTGGTCAGTGGGGGGCCCGCAGCAGCGCTGCGAGGCGGACGAGGACGTCCACCTGGGCCGGGTTGTAGAGCTCCCGCATCGCCGCGCTCGTCGTCTCCGCGAGGACCTGTGCTCCGCGCGGGGCGTCGTCGTCCGGGCCGACCAGGCCCGGATGGGCCTCCCGTATCCGGCGCACGTGCGGCGCCATCCGCTCGGCGAGGCCGGCGCGGACCTCCTCACCGGAGTCGGCGGGCAGGCGGTCGAACTCGCCGTCGGTCGGGTCGGCCGGCAGGTCGCGCAGCAGCTCGCCGTAGGCGGTCAGCTTGCGTGGCCCCATGAACCGGCTCATGAGCAGCATCACCGACCGGTCGGACTCGGTCAGCGCGGCCGCCTGCGCCGGCGCCATGGCCACCGGCAGGTCCGCCGGAGCACGTCGGTCGATGATCGTGGCGAGCTCGAGGCGGGCCCGCTGCAGCCGTTCGATCGTGGCGGCGAGCTCGGCGTCGAGCGTGCGCAGCGCCTGCTCGGGATGGTCGCCCTCGTCGAGGGTGTCCGCGATCTGCGGCAGCGAGAAGCCGAGGTCGGCCAGCCGCTTGATCCGCAGCAGCCGCACGAGGTGCTCGACCCCGTACTGCTTGTAGCCGTTCGCCCGTCGTGCGGGCTCGGCCAGCAGCCCCACCTCGTGGTAGTGCCGCACCGCCCGCAGGCTGGTGCCGGCCAGCTCGGCCACCTCCCGGGTGCTCCACGTCATGGGGTGAGCCCACACCGTGCCGTCGCGGCACGGTCAAGCCGGCAGTGACCTGAACCACACGACGGGTCCTCGGGCTTGAGTGTGCCGTGGCGGCACGGCCTTCCCTCGTTGCAGCACATCACGACGAGGGAGGACGGCATGACCATGACCGAGCCGCAGCACGACCGGACCCGCGACCGCGCCACCCCGAGCCTGCTCGACCAGATGGGCGGGACCGCGGGGTTCGTCTACTCGACGATCCCGGTGATCGTGTTCGTGACGGCCAACGCGTTCCTGTCCCTGCCGCTGACCATCGGCATCGCCGTCGCGACCGGCCTGGCCCTGTTCGGGTACCGGCTGCTGCAGCGGGAGAAGTTCAGCTCGGCGGTCGGCAGCCTGCTCGGCGTCGCGCTGGCGGCCGGGATCGTCGCCTGGACCGGGTCGGCGCGCGACTTCTTCGTGATCGGCATCTGGGCCTCCCTGGCCGGGTTCGTCGTCACGGCCGGGTCGCTGCTGGCCCGCCGGCCGATCACCGGCGTGATCTGGAACGCCGTCCACGGGGGCACGCACCCCTGGCGCTCGACGCCCGCGGTCCTGCGCGCCCACGACCTCGCCACCGGTGCCGCGGCGTTGGTGCTCGGCGCGCGGTTCGGGATCCAGCAGTGGCTCTACGTCGCCGAGGCGACCGGCGGGCTGGGCATCGCCCGGGTCGCCATGGGCACCCCGCTCACCGTGCTGGCCGCGCTGGTGGTCGTCTGGGCGTTCCGGCGCAGCACCAAGGCCCTGGTCCGGTGAGCACGCTGCGACGCAGCCCGGCGCTGTGGCTCGCCGCCTACGGGCTGACCCTGCTCGGCGGCGGGATCATGGCGGCGGTCCTGCCGCTGCTGGTCCTGCAGCGCACCGGGGACGTGCTGGCCGCGGGCGTGCTGGCGACGGTGACGACCACGGCGTCCGCGCTGACCGGGCTGGTCTCGGGGCTGGTCGTCGACCGCGTCGACCGCAGGCTGGTGACCGTCGTCGCCGGGGTCCTGGGGGCCGCGGTGGTCGCGGCGCTGCCGGTCGTCGACGCGCTGTGGGGGCTGGGCATGACCGCCTTCCTGGTGCTCGGGGTGCTGGGCGCGGTCGTGCGGGTGCCCGCGATGACCGCGCAGGAGGTCCTGCTCCCGGCGCTGGTCCGGCTCGACCCGCGGCCGGGCCGCCTCGACCGGCTGATCGCGCTGCGCGAGAACCTGGCCAACGTGCTGCTGCTGGCCGGCCCGGCGATCGGCGGTCTGCTGGTCGCGCTGGCCGGCCCGGCGTCGACGGTGCTGGTGGTGACCGCGTCGACGAGCCTGCTCGCGGCGCTGACCGCGGCGCTGCTGGACCCGCGGGCCGGGCGGGTCGAGGGGGTTCTGCGCACCGCTCCGGGGGGTGCGGTGCGCAGGGCCGTGCGGGATCTCGCGGCGTCGTGGGTGTTCCTCGCCGGGCAGCGGCTGGTGCTCGGGGCGACGCTGGTGTCGGCGGTTCTGGTCGCCGTCATCGCGGCCCTGCAGACGACGCTGATGCCCGCCTACTTCACGGCGCTGGACCTTCCCGCGCTCGCCGGGCTGACGCTGAGTGCGCTCGCCGCGGGCGGGCTGGCCGGCTCCGTGCTGTACGCGGCGCTGGTGAACCGGGTGCGGCGCCGGACCTGGTTCGTGGTCGGGATGCTCGGCTTCGGCACCGGCTTCGCGCTGGTCGGGAGCCTGGCCTCGCCGTGGGTGGTGCTCGGCGCCGCCGCGCTCGTCGGGTTCACCAACGCCCCGGTCGGCGCGGTGCTCGGGGTCCTCACCATCGAGGCCACCCCGGACGCCCTGCGCGGCCGCGTCCTCGGGGCGCAGAACACCCTGCTGCTCGCCGCGCCCGCACTGACCGCGGCGCCGGTCGCGGCGCTGGCCTCCGCGGTCGGCCTCGGCGCCGCCGGGA
>NZ_WWFY01000375.1:0-9043 GCF_009864975.1 Pseudonocardia sp. SID8383 | reverse complement strand
CCGCGCTGCCGCCGTTCGACGCCACCCGCCTGCGGCCGGAGCACCTCGAGCGCGACGCCGACGGCGACGTCGTGTTCACCCCCGGCCCGTCGACGACGAACCTCAACGGCACCACCCACGGTGCGGTCCTGTCCGGGCTCGCCGCCGCGGCCCAGGCCGCGTACCCCGGCGCCGCGGACGCCCGGCCGCTGTCGACGACCGTGGAGTTCCTGCGCCCGGTGCAGATCACCGACTGGTTGCGGGCCCGCACCGTCGCGATCCGCGACGGTCGCCGCTTCCGCACCCTGGGCACGGAGCTGGTGCTGCCCGACGGGCGGACCGCGGTGCGCGCCGTCGGCACCGCGCTGCGCCGATGATCGCCCGGACGGGTCGTCGCTGTTAGCGTCGTCACCGTCCCCGGCTCGGAGGTGCGCACGTGTCGACCCCGCAGGTCCCCGCCCCACGACCCCACCGGATCGCCGTCATCGGGTCCGGACCGTCCGGCCTGTACACGGCCGAGGCGCTGCTGGCGGGTGACCCGTCGGTGCACGTCGACGTGATCGACCGGCTGCCCGCGCCCTACGGTCTGGTCCGGTACGGCGTCGCCCCCGACCACGTGAAGATGAAGTCGGTCATCCGCGCGCTGGTGCGGACCTTCGACGACAGCGACCGCGTCCGGTTCCTCGGCAACGTCCACGTCGGCCCCGGCGGTATCCCGGGGGAGGCGCTGCGGGAGCACTACCACGCCGTCGTGCACGCCACCGGCAGCGCGGTCGACCGCGACCTCGGCGTCCCGGGGGAGGACCTCGCGGGCTCGGTCGGGTCCGGTGCGTTCGTGTCCTGGTACTGCGGGCACCCCGACGCGGTCGGTCCCGGCCCGCTGCTCGACCGCCCCGGCGTGGTCGTGGTCGGCGCGGGGAACGTCGCCGTCGACGTCGCGCGGGTCCTGGCCCGCCCCGCCGACGACCTCGCCGCCACCGACGCGCACGACGCGGTGCTCGACGCGCTGCGGGCGAGCGCGGTCACCGACGTGCACGTACTGGTCCGGCGCGACTTGCTGCACGTGAAGTTCACCCCCGCCGAGCTGCGCGGTCTCGGCGGCCTCGACGACGTCGACGTCGTGGTGCACGACGACGGCCTGCTCGCCGCAGACGTCGCCGAGCCGGAGGAGCGCCGGATGCGCCAGAACATCGAGATGCTCACCGCATGGGCCCGCCGGTCCTCCACCGGCGCGCCCCGGCGGATCCACCTGCGGTTCCTGCGGTCCCCGGTCCGGCTCGTCGACGACGGGACCGGCCGGGTCGGCGCCGTGGAGATCGAACGCAACGCCCTCGGCGACGACGGCCGGGTGCGCGGCACGGGGGAGCGGGAGACCCTGGAGGCGGGCCTGGTCGTGCGGGCCATCGGCTACGCGGGCGAGCCCATCGAGGGGCTGCCGTTCGACGCGGCCACCGGCACCGTCCCGCACGAGGCCGGACGGGTGCTGCTCGGCGGGGAGCCGGTGCGCGGCAGCTACGTGGCCGGGTGGATCAAGCGGGGCCCGACCGGGGTGATCGGCACCAACAAGGGCGACGGCGCGCAGACCGCGGAGTCGGTGCTGGCCGACCTGCCTGCCCTGTCGACGCCGCCGCGGCCGGGCGGCGTCGCCGTCGTCGAGCGGATGCGCTCCTACGGCGTCGACCCCGTGCTGTGGGAGGACTGGCTGCGTCTCGACGCCGCCGAGCTCGCCCTGGGGGAGCGGCGCGGCGGCACCGACCGGGTCAAGATCGCGGACCGGGCGGAGATGCTCGACGCCGCCCGCAGCCGCAGCTCGCGGTCGTAGCGGTCGGTTCCCGCGCGGCCGCCGTACGGCTCAGTACGGGTCGACCGCCATGACGCAGGACATCGCGCCCATGCCGCGGGAGAAGTCCTCGGCCTCGTCGGGGGTCATGGACATGGTGCAGGTGACCGAGCTGTAGGCGACACCCTCACGGACGTCGACGCAGAACTCGCGCAGCGTGCGGCCACATCCCTGCAGCGCCGAGGCGATCTGCATGACCCCGGCCATCCCGTCGCCGGTGACGACGGTGTGCCGGCGGGGCATCCGGGACGCGATGTCGGCGGCGCCACCGGACCCGGTGGGGAAGGAGAAGGTGGTGGTGGGACGGTCGGCGGTGATGCTCATGATCGTGTGGCTCCATGCGTTGCGCGAGAGAGAAGCGGGAACGCGAGCCAGGTCTCGTAAAACCTCACCGCGGTGTGCGGGAGGGAAGCGCCGGGATTGCGGCGCGGGCGCGTCGGCGGCCTGGATCAGCCGACGCGCAGTGCTACTACCGCGAGAAGTCGTGCGGGCAGCGCTGCGGCCGGAGCAAGGGTGTGCTCGACGGTGCGCATGACGATCACAGTAGCAACCGGATGCGGCCTGCGCCACAGGGGATGCCCCCACTAGCCTCATCGGTGTCCGCCACGCCCTGACCCGAGGGGAAGCCCCACCGTGATCACCGCGATCGTCCTGGTGCACACCGCCGCCGACCGGATCCCCGAGACCGCGCAGGCCATCGCGGACCTCGACGGCGTGTCGGAGGTCTACTCCTGCGCCGGTGACGTGGACCTGATTGCGATCGTCAAGGTGCGCGAGCACGAGCAGCTCGCCGACGTGATCGCCAGCCGGCTCAGCCGGATCGACGGCGTCGTCGGGACCGACACGCACATCGCGTTCCGGTCCTACTCCAAGGCCGACACCGACGCCGCGTTCGCCATCGGGCTCGACTGAGCCGGCCCCCGCGGGTCAGGCCGACGCGAGCTCGGTCGAGAGCGCGGCCCAGCGGGCCAGCAGGTCCGCGGCCGCACCGGAGTCCACCGCCTCGGCGACGGCGTCGAGTGCCGCCCCGACCGACGCGGTGAGGTCGGCACCGACCCCGCGGTGCGCGGCGAGCGCCCCGGCGGCGTTGAGCAGCACGGCGTCGCGCACCGGCCCGGTCTTGCCGGCCACCAGGTCGCGGACGACGGCGGCGTTGACCTGCCGGGTGCCGCCGCGCAGGTCCTCGGCGGTGGCCACGCCGACCCCGAGGTCGGCCGGGTCGAGCCGTTCCTCGCGCACGGTGCCGCCGTCACTGATCCAGACGGTGCTGCGCCCGGTGGTGGTCAGCTCGTCGAGCCCGTCGTCGCCGCGCACCACCAGTACCGACTTGCCGCGCCGGGCGAAGACCTCGGCCATCGTCGCGGCGTGCCGGGGGTCGGCGCAGCCGATCAGGCCGGTCTCCGGCTGGGCCGGGTTGGACAGCGGCCCGAGCAGGTTCATCGCGGTCGGGACGCCGAGCTCGCGACGGACCGCGCCGGCGTAGCGCATGGCGGGGTGGAAGGACTGCGCGAAGCAGAACGCGATCCCCAGCTCCGCGGCGCACCGCTCGACCGCGGACGGGGTCAGCTCGATCGCGACGCCCAGCTCCTCCAGCACGTCGGCCGTCCCGCACTGCGACGACGCCGCGCGCCCGCCGTGCTTGACCACCGGCGCACCCGCCGCCGCGACGACGATCGCCGCCATCGTGGAGATGTTCACCGTGTGCGCCTGGTCCCCGCCGGTGCCGACGACGTCGACCGAGCGCCCGGGCACGTGCACCCGCAGCGCGTGGGCCAGCATCGCGTCGGCCATGCCGGAGATCTCCGCAGGCGTCTCACCCTTCGCGCGCAGCGCCACGAGGAATCCGGCGAGCTGCGCCGGGGTCGCCTCGCCGGCGAAGACCTGACCCATCGCCCAGGTCGCCTCGTCGGCGGTCACGTCCTCGCCGCGCATCAGGCGGCCGATCACGGAGGGCCAGGTGGGTGCGCTCACGACGTGAGGTGTCCTCTGTCTCGCTACTGCTGCTGGGTCAGGGTGCCGGGCCGGTGGTCGCGCAGGACCTGCGCCACGACCTCGGCCGCCTCGATCGGGTCGAGCGGGTGCACGAGCACGGCGTCCGCCTCCGACCAGGTGGCGAGCCAGCGGTCGTCCCGGCGGCGGACGGTCAGCACGATCGGGGGGCAGTCGACGATCTCGTGACGCAGCTGCTTGGCCACGCCCATCCCGCCGGTCGGCTGAGCCTCGCCGTCGAGGACCAGCAGGTCGGCCTCACCGGCGTCGCAGGCCGCGAGGACCTCGGCGATGCCGGCCGCCTCCACCCAGCGCACCCGGCCCACGTCCGGCGCGGGCCGCCGCCCGACCGCCTCGATGATGCTCTCGCGGACCTCGGGACGGTGGCTGTAGACCAGCACCGTGCTGGTCCCCGTCACCGATCCGGCCGCGCTGCCGATCTCTGCCGCTCGTCCGCTCACGCCGGCGATACTAGGGGAACCCTCCGTCGGCCCCGAACGTTGTCGAGTCGGCGGTCCGGGACGGGGCCGTCCGGCGCCCGCCCGGTCGCCCCGACCAGGCGAAGAGTTCGGTGATCATGGGGCCCGTTCGCCGATCGTGATGTGGCGAGGGGTATCCCGACAAGCCGTAGAAGTTCGGCTCGGGTCATAATGCCCGACGTGACGACAGCGGCACCCAACATCAGCGCGCGGATCCATTCGCTGAACCGCCCCAACCTGGTCAGCATCGGCACCATCGTCTGGCTCTCCAGCGAGCTGATGTTCTTCGCCGGGCTGTTCGCGATGTACTTCACCGCGCGGGCGCAGAACGACGGCCCCTGGCCGCCGCCGCCCACCGAGCTCGACGTCCCCTACGCGCTCGCGATCACGATCGTGCTCGTGGCGTCCTCGTTCACCTGCCAGTTCGGCGTGTTCGCCGCCGAGCGTGGTGACGTGTTCGGCCTGCGTCGCTGGTACGCCCTGACGCTGGCGATGGGGACGTTCTTCGTGCTCGGCCAGGCCTTCGAGTACTACACCCTGGTCACCTCGCACGAGACGACGATCGCGTCGAGCGCCTACGGGTCGGTCTTCTACCTGGCGACCGGCTTCCACGGGCTGCACGTGGTCGGCGGCCTGGTCGCGTTCGTGTACCTGATCATCCGCACGAAGCTCAGCAAGTTCACGCCCGCCCAGGCCACCGCGGCGATCGTGGTGTCGTACTACTGGCACTTCGTCGACGTGGTGTGGATCGGGCTGTTCGCCACGATCTACTTCATCCGCTGACCGATCGCGCCGCCCGTTCCCTGACAGCACCCGCCACGACGTCGAGGTTGGAAGACCCCCAGCGATGACCGAGAACCAGAACCCACCACCGGCCGACCGGCCGGACGAGAAGGCCGGGGGCCGCACCCGTCCGCACGGCAAGATGAAGCGCCGCATCGCCGGCGCCCTCGCCATCGGGCTGGGACTGCTGTCCGTCGGTTTCCTCTACGCCGCCTTCGCGCCGCAGCCGCAGGTCGCCCAGGCGCAGCAGGACACCGCGCTGATCGCCAAGGGCGAGCAGCTCTACAACAACACCTGCATCACCTGCCACGGTGCGAACCTGCAGGGCGTCGAGAACCGCGGCCCGAGCCTCATCGGCGTCGGTGACGCGGCGGTCTACTTCCAGGTGTCCTCGGGTCGTATGCCGATGGCGCGCCAGGAGGCCCAGGCGGCCCGCAAGCACCCGCTGCCGATCTTCGACCCGGAGACCCAGGAGGGCCGGGCGAACCTCGAGGCGCTGGGCGCGTTCGTGCAGGCCAACGGCGGCGGGCCGGTCACCCCGGCCGCGACCGGCGAGGCCCTGCGCGGCGACGACCCGGGCCGCGGCGGTGTGCTGTACCGCCTGAACTGCGCCTCGTGCCACAACTTCACCGGTGTCGGCGGCGCGCTGTCGTCCGGCAAGTACGCTCCCGCGCTCGAGCCGGCCAGCGAGGAGCAGATCTACACCGCGATGCAGACCGGTCCGCAGAACATGCCGCGCTTCTCCGACCAGCAGCTCACGCCGCAGGAGAAGCAGGACATCATCGCGTACATCAAGTCGGTGAACCACGCCAACGACCCGGGCGGCTACTCGCTGCTGGGTCTCGGTCCGACGGCCGAGGGTGTCTTCATCTTCGCCGTCGTGATGTCCGGTCTGGTCGGGTTCGCCATCTGGTTGGGGGCGAAGAGTTGAGCAGCGAAGTCAGCACCGGGTCGGACCGTCGTCCGACCAAGGAGGAGCTCGACGCGATGTCGCCCGAGCAGCTGGCCCGTCTGGCCGGTGAGCTCGACGAGGTCGAGGTCGTGCACAACACGCCGGCGTTCCCGATCCCGGGGACCCGCGCGGAGAAGCGCGCCGAGCGTTCGGTCGCGCTGTGGTTCGTCATCTCGGCGATCTCCATGATCGCCTTCGTGGTCGCGTTCATCGCGTGGCCGTGGGAGTACGTCAACGTCGGCGAGCCCGGCCACGCGCTCTACAACCTCTACACCCCGGTCATCGGCTTCACCTTCGGGTTCTCGGTGCTCTCCATCGGCATCGCGGTCATCCAGATGGTGAAGAAGCTGTTCCCGGACGAGACCTCGGTCCAGCAGCGCCACGACGGCCCGTCCACCGACGTCGACCGCGCCACCTTCCTGGCCCAGGTCGCCGACGCCGGCAAGGGCACCACGATCGGCCGTCGCAAGCTGATCATCCGCAGCGCGGGCCTGGCCGCGGCCGTCGCCGGTATCGGCACCGGTGTCGTCGCGCTCGGCGGCATCATCCGGAACCCGTGGGCCGAGGGCGACGACGCCCCGCTGTGGCACACGGGCTGGCGTCCGGAGAACGGCGAGACGGTGTACCTGCGCACCGACACGGGTATTCTCTCCGAGATCGCCCGAGTGCGACCCGAGGACATGGAGCCGGGTTCGATGATGACCGTCTTCCCGTACCGCGAGAGCGAGCGGGGCAACGAGGAGGAGCTGCTGCACGCGCAGCGCGCCTCGGACGCGCCGGTCATGCTCATCCGTCTCCGCCCCGGGACCGAGGTCACGAAGCGCCCCGGGCAGGAGAACTTCAACTATGGTGACTTCTACGCCTGGTCGAAGGTCTGCACCCACCTCGGGTGCCCGACCTCCCTCTACCAGGCGCAGGACAACCGCATTCTCTGCCCGTGCCACCAGTCGCAGTTCCTGGCCACGCAGGACGCCGAGCCCGTCTTCGGGCCCGCCGCCCGGCCGTTGCCACAGCTGCCGATCACGGTGAACGAGGAGGGCTTCTTCGTCGCCCGCAGCGACTTCGTGGAGCCCGTCGGACCCGCGTTCTGGGAGAGGCCGAAGACGACATGAGTTCGATCACGACACCCACCACCTCCTCAGGTGGCCTCGCGGCCAAGGGCGGCGCGGCACTCGACCAGGCGGACCAGCGCTACCACGCGGCCGCCGGACTGCGGAAGCAGTTCAACAAGGTCTTCCCGACCCACTGGTCGTTCATGCTGGGCGAGATCGCCCTGTACAGCTTCATCATCGTGCTGCTGTCGGGCACCTACCTGGCGCTGTTCTTCGACCCCTCCATGCAGGAGGTCGTCTACAACGGGCCGTACGACCCGCTGCGCGGCGTCCACATGTCGCGGGCCTACGAGTCCGCGCTGGAGATCTCGCTCGAGGTCCGCGGCGGCCTGTTCATGCGTCAGCTGCACCACTGGGCGGCGCTGCTCTTCGTCGCGGCGATGATCATCCACATGTTCCGGGTGTTCTTCACCGGCGCGTTCCGCAAGCCGCGTGAGGCCAACTGGACCATCGGCGTCGTGCTGATCCTGCTGGGCACCTTCGCCGGCTTCACCGGCTACTCCCTGCCGGACGACCTGCTCTCGGGCGTCGGGCTGCGGATCGCCTCGGGCATCACGCTGACCGTGCCGATCATGGGCACCTGGGTGCACTGGGCGCTGTTCGGCGGCGAGTTCCCCGGGACCGAGATCATCCCGCGGCTCTACATCATCCACGTGCTGATCCTGCCCGGCATCATCCTCGCGCTGATCGCCGTGCACCTCGGCCTGGTGTGGTACCAGAAGCACACCCAGTTCCCCGGCCCCGGCCGGACCGAGAACAACGTCGTCGGCGTGCGGATCATGCCGCAGTTCGCGGCGAAGGGCGGCGCGTTCTTCTTCGTTGTCGCCGGTGTGCTGGCCCTGATCTCCGGGCTGTTCCAGATGAACCCGATCTGGCACCTCGGCCCGTACGACGCCTCGCACATCTCCGCCGGTTCGCAGCCGGACTTCTACATGCTGTGGTCCGAGGGCATGGGCCGGATCTTCCCGCCGTGGGAGTTCTACCTGTTCGGGACGTACACGATCCCGGCGGCGTTCATCCCCACCGCGGGCTTCCTGCCGGTGCTGTTCGTGCTCGCCGGGGCCTACCCGGCCATCGAACGGCGCTTCACCGGGGACGACGCGCTGCACAACCTGCTGCAGCGCCCGCGCGACGTCCCGGTCCGGACCGCGCTCGGCGCCATGGCGATCTCGTTCTACCTGTGGCTCGTGATGTGCGGGTTCAACGACTGGATCTCGTACTTCTTCCACATCTCGCTGAACGCGACCACGTGGGCCGGCCGCATCGGTCTGCTCGTCGTGCCGCCGATCGTGTACTGGGTGGCCTACCGCTGGTGCCTCGGTCTGCAGCGGTCGGACCGCGCGGTGCTGGAGCACGGCATCGAGACGGGCATCATCAAGCGGCTGCCGCACGGTGAGTTCATCGAGGTGCACCAGCCGCTGGGTGGCGTCGACTCGCACGGCCACGCCATCCCGCTGGAGTACCAGGGCGCCTCGGTGCCCAAGCGGATGAACCAGCTCGGGTCGGCGGGCGAGCCGGTCTCCGGTTCGCTGCTCACGCCGGACCCGGTCGAGGAGTCCCGTGCGCTGGCCGTGGCCCGCCACGAGGCCCACGAGCGGGAGCTCGAGGAGTCCCGCCGGCGTCACGAGGCGCGCGCGGAGCTCGAGTCCCGCAGCAGTGAGCTCGCGGGCCGCCCCGACGACGGTGGTCGTCCGCAGCAGCCGCGCGACTGAGCACGGCCCGGGCCCGGCCCGGAAGCACTCCACGGCGGCCCCGCCGGAGACACGGTCTCCGGCGGGGCCGCCGTCGTGTGCCGGTGCGCCGTCGTGCGTCCGGCGGGGGCCGCCGTCGTGTGCGGGCTGCGCATGGTCGGACGCCGCGTCCCGTGTGTCCGGCCACGGGGTCGTCGGCCGGGGGCGCCGTCGTGGAG
>NZ_WWFY01000374.1:0-10450 GCF_009864975.1 Pseudonocardia sp. SID8383 | reverse complement strand
CGGAGTCGTCGCGCTCGGGCGCGGCTCCCCGGCATACGGGCCCCCGGGGTGCCGCTCGGTCGAGAGCGCGTCCGGTCCGGGAGCCTCCGGAACGCGGCGACGCCCGCGCCGGGAGCCGTGGTCGGCCCGGTCCGCTCCTGGCCGGGCCAGATCGTCACGCTCCGTGATCGACCGGGGACGGCCACGGGGCGCGGCCGGGCGGGGCTCGGGCTCCCGGGCGGACGGGAAGACGATCCCGGCGACGAGGTCCTCGGGCGAGAGGTCCCGGGCCGACGCCTCGACGACGTCGTCCGACCGGTCCATCACCTCGACCGATCGGCGACGTCCACGTCGGGGCGCCGGGGACGACTGGTCCCCGAGCACCCAGCGACCCGAGTCCGGGTCCCATCTCGGTCCTGGCACGACGCCCCCCTTTGGTAGCCGTGCCGATTCAACGATTCGGACGCGCGCCGGTTACGGAGCGCGTCACGGTCACAGAGCGGGGGTCCCGTTCGGCCCTTCCGCCGCCCCGTTCGGACGCGCCGGACCCCCCGCTGGCACCGGGCCCGGTCCGGACGAGAGTGGGCACCATGTCGATCGACCCGCAGTTCCTCCTGGGCCGCCGTACCACCGCCGACCTCGCCGACGACCTCGGCGACGCCGTCCGCTCCTGCGACGTCCAGTTCCGCTCCTTCGGCGCACACTCCCGCTTCGGCGGTCCCGTGCGCACCGTGCGGTGCGAGAACGACCACGCCCTGCTCCGCGCCACGCTCGACGGCCCCGGTGACGGGGCGGTCCTGGTCGTCGACGGCGGCGGTTCGACCCACTGCGCGCTCATCGGCGATGTCATCGCCGGCCTGGCGGTGGCGAACGGCTGGGCCGGGATCGTCGTCTACGGGGTCGTCCGCGACAGCGTGGCACTCGCCGCGCTCCCCCTCGGCCTCAAGGCGCTGGGCACGAATCCCCGCAGGAGCAGCAGGACCGGGGCCGGGGAGGTCGACGGCACCGTGACGTTCGGCGGGGTCGACTTCACCCCGGGCGGGATCCTCTACTCCGACGAGGACGGGATCGTCGTCGTCGCGCGGTGAGGTGCCGGCGGCTTTCGTCGACCCCTGAGCGCCGAGTCCGACTCCCGGCTCGCCGAGTTCCTGCGCCGGGTGGAGGCGAGCGGCGACGACGCCGCTCCGGCCGCCGTCGTCGTCGGGGCGGGCGAGGCCTCCGAGGTGCAGGAGCCGATCGCGCTGCAGTTCGCCGCGACCGTGCGGGAGCAGCCACGTCGAGCCCGCCGGCGGGCCGGACCGCGACCTGCGACGGGTGCGGCTCACCCCCGCGGGACGGGAGTGGCTCGCGGAGTACGACCGGAGCGCGCCGACGCCGCACCCCCGCTTCCCGTCGTAGCCACGGGCGCGAGAGCGCGGCATGCGCGCCGGACGACGGCGTCGGCGTAGGCGTGGTCGAGCGCCCCGGTCCGCAGCTGCCACCGGTCGCCCAGGCGGTGCTGCCCCATCTCCGCGCCCGCGGAGCGGGACACATCATCCAGATCTCCACGACCGGCGCGGTGGGTGCCATGCCGACCCTCGGCCTCTACAACGCGGGCAAGTGGGGGCTGGAGGGCTTCTCGCAGGCGCTCGCCGGTGAGGTGGCCCGGTTCGGTGTCCGCGTCTCCGTGGCCCAGCTCGGCGGGTTCGACACGGACTGGGCCGGCGCGGGGATGCACTTCGCGACCCCGTCCGCCGTCTACGACGACCTGCGGCCGCGAGCTCTTCCGGACGGCCGAGGTGCCGTGGCGGGCCGAGGGGCCGCTCGGCGCGCCCGTCGCGGAGGCGGTCGACGCCCTGCGCCGGCACGTCCACGCACCCGACGGCCCGTTCCGGCTCCTGGTCGGGGCGGACGCCCCCGACCAGGTCACCGCGGCGCTGCGGGCCCGGTGCGAGGACTACGCCGAGGACGACCGCCTCCTCTGGCCGGCTCCGGCCGCGACGCCCTGACCCACCGAGGCCGGCCTCCTGCCGGTCGCCGACGAATCGTCCGGCCGGGACCTGCTCGCCCGGTGGATCCCGCACGGCGGTCCCGCCGGGACGCCGGGGCTGCACCCGCACCCGGTGGTCGGGACCTGGCCGGACGACTATCGCTGGCATAGCCAGCTGCGCATCGTCGGGCGGCGGGCTGCCGCGCAGACTCGGGGCACACCGCACCAGCGGGTGGAGAGCCGAGGGTAGAGAAGAGGCAACGGTGCCCGACAACAGTCCGCGCGAGGTCCTCCCGCACTTCGATCCGCACGATCCCGGTCTGTCCCCCGAGCGCGCCTACGCGACCTACGCGCAGCTGCGCCGACATTGCCCGGTCTCGCACGGCGAGCGCCACGGCGGCTACTGGTCGATCTCGCGGTACGCCGACGTCCGCGACGCCGCTACCGACCACACGACCTATTCCTCGACCGGCGGGGTCTACCTGCCCCCGGTGTCCGGGAGCCGATTCCCCCCGATCGACCACGACCCGCCCGAACACGCCGGGTTCCGCGAGCTCATCGCGCCGCTGACGAGCGGCGCCGCGGCGAAGACGATGGAACCGGCGGTCCGCGCCATCGCCGAACGCCTCGTCGACGGGTTCACCGGACGGGGCCGCGCCGAGCTCGCCGCCGAGCTCGCCACTCCGCTACCGCTGGAGGTCATCACCCGGCTCTATGACCTGGGTCCAGAGGACACGGAGGAGATCCGCGGCTACTCCGAGGAGTTCCTGACCCACGCCTCCGGCTCCCGCGGCCCAGAGATCATCGACCGGGTGTGCCGGTACTGGGTCGGCCTGTTCGCCGACCGGCGCGAGAACCCACGCGAGGACTTCCTCACCGGACTCGTCGAGGCCAACCGCGAACTCGGGGCGACCGACGACGAGCTCGCCAACATGATGTTCATCCTGACCTACGCCGGGCACGACTCCACGGCGCTCGGTCTGGGCAACACGCTGTTGTACCTGGCCGAGCATCCGGATGTGCAGCAGCGGCTGCTCGACGAGCCGAAGCTGATCCCTTCCATGATCGACGAGATCCTGCGCCACGAGACCCCGCTGCACTGGTTCCCGCGACAGCTCACGGCCGACACCTGCCTGCACGGTCAGCAGATGAAGGCGGGTGAACGGGTGCTGCTGCTGTTCGCCTCGGCCAACCGCGATCCCGAGGTCTTCGACCGCGCCGACGAGATCGTCATCGACCGGCGGCCGAACCGGCACCTCGCGTTCGGCGCCGGGATCCACACCTGCCCCGGGATGGCCCTGGCCAAGCTCGAGATCCGCACGGCGGTCCAGGTCGTGCTGGAGCGCATCCCCGGGTTCCGGGTGGACGGCGACGTCGAGCGGACCGACCCGCTCGAGGGCGGAGGGCGTCACCTCGGCGTCCGGCGGCTGCCGGTGACCTGGTGAGCGCCGCCGTGCCCGGCCCGGCCCCGGCCCCCGCGCCGACGACCCGTCAGATGGTCACCGCGGGCACCGCGTCCACGGTCGGTTTCGCGTTCGATCTGTTCGACCTGTTCATCCTGCTCTACGTGGCCTCCACGGTGGGCCCCCTGTTCTTCCCCACCGACAGCCCCACACTCACGCTCGCGGCCACGTTCGCCTCGTTCGGGGTGAGCCTGGTGATGCGCCCGCTGGGCGGCGCGGTGTTCGGCCGCTACGCCGACCGGCACGGCCGCAAGCAGACCATGCTGGTCACCGTGGGCGGCGTCGGTCTGGCCACCGCCCTGATGGGAACGCTGCCGACCTACGCCGCGATCGGTGTCGCCGCACCGTTGGTGTTCGTCGCGCTCCGTCTGGTGCAGGGCCTGCTCGTCGGCGGCGTCGTCGCCTCGACCCACACCCTCGGCACCGAGACGGTGCCCCAGCGCTGGCGCGGCCTGGTCTCCGGACTGGTCGCCGGCGGCGGGCCCGGGCTCGGCGCCGTGATCGCGTCGGTGGTGTTCCTGGCCGTGTCCTCGGCGTTCCCCGGACCCGCGTTCGACGCGTGGGGCTGGCGGGTCATGTTCTTCACCGGCCTGGTGGCCTCGCTGGCGAGCCTCGCGTTCTTCCGGCTGCTCGAGGAGTCCCCGGTGTGGTCCGCCGCGCGGGCGCGGGCCGCCGGTGCGGTGCCGGAGCCGCCGGCCAGGGCCCGGGACCTGCCGACCGCGGTAAGGCCGCGGACGCTGGTCGCGGCCGCCGCGCTGGTGACCGGCGCGGGCGCGCAGTACTACCTCACCTCGGGCTACCTGCCCACGTTCCTGGACGAGATCAACCAGCTTCCGGCGGGCGCGCGTGGGCTGCTGCTGGTCTGGACGAGCCTGGCCATCCTGCCGATCGCGTTGCTGGCCGGGCACGCCTCAGAACGGTTCGGCCGTCGCCCGGTGTTCCTGGCCACCGGCATCGTGAACCTGGTGGCACTGCCGCTGCTCGCGCTGGCCATGGGTGGGCTGGGGCCGGAGGACACCGGGGCGCTGCTCGGCTACGGCCTGATGATCACGATGCTGGCCAACGCCCCCATCGCCGCGGTGCCGATCTTCCTGAACGAGCTGTTCCCGACCCGGTTGCGTGCGACCGCGACCGCTTTGATCTGGAACGGCGGGTTCGCCATCGGCGGGCTGACCACCACGTTCGTCAGCCTGGCCAGCCCGACCGTGCCGGACATCCCCAGCCGGCTGGCGCTGTTCCTGGCCGTGGTCGTCGCGCTGTTCCTGCTCGGGGCGGCGTTCGTCCCCGAGACGCGTGGCGCGCTCGACCGCGAGAACCCGCGCGACGCCGTTCCCAGTCCGTCACCCACCGCCACGGCCGACCGGCCGGAGCCCCTCCCGGGAGGATCACAATGAGCACGAACGAGCAGAGCAGCGGCGAGCACCTGGGCCGCACCGTCCTCGTCACCGGCGCCGGCGGCGGGATCGGCGGCGACTACGTCGCCGCGTTCGCGGCGGCGGGCGCGAACGTCGTGGCCACCGACGTCGCCGGGGCCGCCGACGCGGGGCTCGCCCTGGCCGACGAGGTGAGCTCCGCCGGCGCGGGGAAGGTCGTGTTCGTGACGGCCGACGTCACCTCCGACGCCGACTGGGAGACCGTCGTCGCCACCGCGGGCGCCGAGTTCGGCGGGATCGACGCGCTGGTCAACAACGCCGCGATCTATCAGGGCCTGGGCACCAAGTCGCACCTGACCGAGCTCACCAACGAGTCCTGGGACCGGGTGCTGACGGTCAACGTGCGCGGCACCTGGCAGGCGATCAAGGCGGTGACCCCGGCGATGCGCGCCCGCGGCGGCGGACGGATCGTCAACATCTCCTCCACCGTGGCGCGGATGGGTGCGCCCGGGTTCGCGCACTACGTGGCCTCCAAGGCGGCCGTGGACGGGCTCACACGGGCCGCCGCACGTGAGCTCGGATCCGACGCGATCACCGTCAACGGCGTCGCCCCCGGCCTCGTCAGCGACGCCGCCAGCCGGACACTCAACACCGGCGACTACATCGCCGCGGCGGCGAAGGGGCGGGCGCTGGGCCGCGAGATGACCCCGGGCGACCTCGTCGGCGCCGTCATGTGGCTGGCCTCGCCGTCGTCCGGGTTCGTCACCGGCCAGACCGTCGTCGTCGACGGCGGTGGGGTGTTCACGTGAGCTCCGACCTGCGTTCCTGGCTCGACGTGCTCGACGGCCGCGGCGAGCTCGCCCGGCTGAGGTCCCCGATCGACCCGGACCAGGACGTCGCCGCGGTGCTGACTCGTGCCGACGGGCAGCGCGCCGTGCGGTTCGGCGACGTGATCGGCGCGGAGTTCCCGCTGGTGGGGAACACCGTGCCGAGCCGGACGCACCTCGGCCTGGTACTGGGCTGCGAACCGGCCGGGGTGGCCGACCGCTTCGCCGCCGCCCTGGACGCCCCGGAGCGCTGCCCGGAGGTGGAGGCGTCCGGGGCCCCGGTGCTGGCGAACCGCATGCACGGCGACCGGATGCTCTCGGTGCTGCCGCTGACCCGTCAGCACTCCGAGGACGGCGGCAGGTACCTGACCTCGGCGCTGCTGGCGGTCCGCGACCCGGTCAGTGGTCGGATGAACCTCTCGATCAACCGGCTGCTGGCCGCGGGCGAGCGGGAGCTGCGTGCGCTGCTGCTGCCCGGGCGGCTGCGGAGGATCTTCACCGAGGCCGAGGCGGCGGGGCGCGACCTCGACGTCGCCCTGGTGGTCGGGGTGCACCCGGCGCTCGTTCTCGCCAGCCAGTCCCCCGCCGACCGCGAGCTCGACGACTACGGGGTGGCCAACGCGCTGGCCCCTCCGGTCGAGCTGGTCGCCGCCCCGACCGTGGACGCGCTGGTGCCGGCCCGGGCGGAGTTCGTGCTGGAGGGCCGATTCCGGGCCGGACGCCGCGAGGCCGAGGGGCCGTTCGGGGAGTATCCGCGCACGTACGGGCCCGGCGGCCCCGCCCCGGTGATCGAGCTGGTGGACGGCTGGCACCGTGACGACGCGGTGTTCCAGACGATCCTCTCCGGCGGCCGCGAGCACTTCTACGCCGGCGGCGTACCGCGCGAGGCGGCCTGCCTGCGGGCCCTGCGCCGGGCCGGGCTGGACGTGGCGGCGCTGCGGCTACCCGAGTCCGGCTCGTGCCGGCTCACCGCCGTCGTGGCGCTCCGCGGGCCCACGCCGGGAGCGCCGACCACCGCGATGATGACGCTGTTCCTCACCGCGTCCACGATCAAGCAGGTCACTGTCGTCGACGACGACGTGGACATCACCGACGACGAGCAGGTGGCCTGGGCGGTGGCCACGCGGACCCAACCCGACCGGGACCTGCTGGTGGTGCCGAAGGCGAAGGGCAGCAGCCTGGATCCCTCGGCCGAGCAGGGGCTCACCGCGAAGCTGGGCCTCGACGCCACCGTCCCGGCCGCCGACCGGGACCGCTACCGGCAGATGACGGTGGCCCCGGCCGACCCGTCGGCTCTCGAGCGCCATCTCGCGGAGCTGGGGGACCTCCGATGAGACGCATCATCGTCGCGCTCACCGGGGCGTCCGGGGCGGTGTACGGGATCCGGGCGCTGGAGCTGCTGCGCGAGGTGCCCGACGTCGAGACGCACCTCGTGCTGACGAAGGCGGCGCGGGCGACGATCGGCTACGAGACGGACCGCAGCGTCGCCGACGTGCGCGCACTCGCCGACGTCGTGCACTCCGACGGCGACCTGGGCGCGCCGATCTCCTCCGGCTCGTTCCGCACGGCCGGGATGCTGGTGGCGCCCTGCAGCGTGAAGACGCTGTCCGGGATCGCCGCCAGCTACGACGAGTCGCTCGTGGTGCGGGCCGCGGACGTGGTGCTCAAGGAGCGCAGGCGCCTGGTGCTCCTGTTGCGGGAGACCCCGTTGCACGCAGGCCACCTACGGCTGATGTCCGAGGTCACCGCCTCCGGCGCGATCGTGATGCCGCCGGTGCCCGCCTTCTACGCACACCCGCACAGCGTCGCCGACATCGTCGAGCACACCACCGGTCGGGCGCTCGACCTCCTGGACGTCGACACCGACGCGGTCGCCCGCTGGACCGGCGAGCGGGACGGACGAGCTGTCGTGCACCGGTCGTAGACGTGCGGCCGAGCTCCGCGCTCATTCGCGCGCCGTGCGCAGCAGCAACCGTCGGAACGCCTGTACCGGCGGGGACACGTGCGCGCTGGCCCGCGACACCACGCCCAGCTCACGGAACGCACAGGAGTCGGCGATCGGGACCGTGGGGCCTTCGCCCGCGGCCATCCTCGGCAGCAGCGCGACCCCCATGCCGGCGGCCACCATCCCGTGCACGATCGCCAACTGTCCGGTCTCCAGCACCACCCGCGGACGGACGCCGGCCTCGGCCAGCAACTGATCGGCGAGGTCGCGCAGCCCGTACCCGGTACGCATCCCGACGAGATCCTCGCCGGCCAGCTCGGCGAGCGCGACCTCCGCACGGCAGGCCAGCCGGTGCGCGGCGGGAACCAGCACGAGCACCGGCTCGCGGACCAGCACGTCGACGCACAGCCCGCTCAGGGTCAGCGGCATCCGGGTCATCGCCAGGTCCAGTTCCCCGGAGCGCACGAGCTGCTCGAACTCCCGGGAGATGTCGTGCTCGACGATCCGCACCCCGACCAGCGGGTGCGCGCGCCGGAACCGGGCCAGCACCTCGGGCAGCATCCGCGCGCCGATGCTGGGCAACACGCCCACCCGGACCTCACCTTCGCGCAGACCGCTGACCTCGGCCACCCGTTCCCGGCCGCGTTCGAGTTCGGCGAGCGCGATCTCCGTGTGCTCGAGCAGCGCGGATCCGGCCGCGGTCAGCACGATGTGCCGGCCGGTCCGCTCGAACAGCCGAGCACCGACGTCCTGCTCCAGCTTGCGGATCTGCACCGACAACGACGGCTGGGACAGATACAGACGGGCGGCCGCGGAGGTGAAACTCCCCTCGTGCGCGATCGTCACGAAGTACCGAAGTTGATGAAGCTCCACAGATCACCCCGGACCATCTGTTCCATACCGTGTCACCGTGCCGGCGTGCACGCGTTCATCCGGCCTCGGACCGCACCCTGAAGTCACCCGGCTCGACCACCGCGGAGATCGCGACCCCCGCGACGAGCGCCCAGAACGGGCTGGAGATCCCCAGCGGTGCGACCCCGCTCATCGCGACCACCAGGGCCGTCAGCGCACCGGTCCGGAACCGGCCGTCGCCGAACGCGCCGCGGAACGACGACACCAGCACCCCGATCATGGCGAGCCCCGCGACCACCGCCACCAGCTCGGTCGGCAGCGCCGTGACCGCGGTGACCGCGATCCCGGCGAGGGCGCCGAACGCGATGAACAGCACGCCGTTGACCACGCTCGCGGCGTAGCGGGCGTCGGGGTCCGGCCCGGCCTGCGGACCCGAGCAGATCGCGGTCATGGGGCCCGCGACGTTGGCGTTGTGGCCGCCGGTCAGCGGGGCCAGCAGCCCGCCCACGCCGCTCGCGACCGTCATCGCGTTGATCGGGGGCCGGTAGCCCTGGCTGAGCAGCACGCCGTAGGCCTGTGCGTTCTCCGCGGCGATCACCAGGACCGCCAGCGGGATCCCGACGGCCAGGATCGCGGCGAGGTCGAACGTCGGCGCCACGAGCACCGGCGCCGTCCAGCCCTCGACGGCGGTGGCCTGCGTGGTGAAGCCGCCCGTGGCCGCGGCCGCGGCCAGCCCGGCGACCAGCGCACCGAGCGCGCCGGGCACCGCCGGGACGAACCGGGACAGCAGCAGGAACCCGGCCACCGCGGCCGCGACGATCCACGGCGCGGACTCGGCCGCGGTCACCACCCCGGTGCCGAACCGGATCAGCGCCCCGGCGATCATCGCCATCACGATCTGCTGCGGCAGCCACCGGGACACGGTGCCGATCAGGCCGGACAGCCCGAGCACGAGCACGAGCAGTCCCGCGACGAGGAACGCGCCGACGACGGCGGAGAACGGGAACGTCCCCAGCGCCCCCACCACCAGGACGGCCCCCGGGATGGAGAAGGCGCCGACGACCGGCATCCGGTAGCGCAGGGCGAGGAACAGCGAGATCAGGCCGCCGAAGACGTAGATCCCGAAGATCCACGACGCGATCATCCGGCTGTCCAGGCCGTTCGCGGCGGCACCGTCGATCACGATCAGCGCCGGCCCGGTGCAGCCGAACACGGCCGCGACCACCCCGGCGCCGACCGTTGCGGGGTTCAGCCGCCGGGGCAGGCCGCGCAGCCCGGACCGGATCCCCGGGCCGGGTTCGATACGGCGGGTCGGCCGCGGCTCGGCCGGCGGGGTGGGCGGTGCGGCGGCCGGGCCCTCGGCGGGCTCGTCGGTCGATGCGGTCATGGTGTCGCCTCCTTGCGATCACTCACCGGGCAGGGAGCGGGCGGCTACCGGCGCCGCAGTGTGCGGACGCGGGTGAGGCCCCGGCGGACGAGCGCGCCGACGGTGTCCCGGACAGTCCCCAGCACCAGGCGGAGCTGCGCACCGCGGCCGGGCTCGGTGACCGACCCGGTCTCGGCGGCCTCGTCGACGCTCGTCGCGAACTGCTCGAACAGCCGCCGCGAGACGTCACCGGCCAGCGCCCGGCCGAACTGGGCGACGCGGCCGGTGAGGTGGACGTCGGCGTGCGCGGTCAGCACCGTGCCGCCGTCCGGTCCAGCCTCGGCGGCCAGCACGACGTCGGCCTGGGTGGCGCTGCCGCCGGCGTCGGCGCCCTGGGCGTGGAACCGCAGCCGGTGCGCGGCCGGGTCCCGCTCGACGACCTGGGCCAGACCGTCGAAGGACAGCTTCACCGGGCCGAGCGCGACGACGGCCCGGCCGCGGTAGCGGTCGCCGTCGAGCACCTCGGTCAGCCGGGCGCCGGGCAGGCAGCGGGCGAGCAGGTCGAAGTCGTCGAGCACCGCCCAGACCCGCTCGACCGGCTGCCGGAGCGCGCTGGTGACCTCGACGACCGCGGACGGCGGCCCGGAGGGCAGCCGCACCTCCTGCGCGAGCGCCG
>NZ_WWFY01000373.1:0-19691 GCF_009864975.1 Pseudonocardia sp. SID8383 | reverse complement strand
TCGGCCGGGTCGGCGTCGGGGGCGGGCGGCTCCGTGTCGGCCGGGTCGGCGGCGGCATCGGGTGCGGGATCGGTCGCGGGGTCGACCTGCGCGTCGGACGCGGGCCGGTCCGGGCCGGCCCACCCACCGGGCCGGTAGACGAACCAGCCGAGCGCCACCGCGAACGCGACCCCCAGGGCCAGGGTCGACCCGAGGTCGCGTACGAACGGCAGCGGCGAGAGGAGCAGCGCGCCGAACCCGGCCGCCGTCCCCGCCGCGACGACGACGACCGTCCGCGGCCGTGCCCCGCGGGCGAAGTAGGTCGGGTAGTAGCTGCCGAGGCCCACCAGGACCGGCAGGAACGCGACCACGCCCAGCGAGACCGGTCGCCCGGCCCAGCCGAGCACGGCCAGCGTCGCCGCGGTGGCGGCGAGGGTGACGGCCAGCGGGATCAGCCGCCGTCGCCGCCGGGTCCAGGGCACCAGGAACAGGCACAGCCCGATCGCGACGACCGCGACCGCGCCGAGGACCGGGGCCTCCCGGTCGACCGCGACACCGAGCGAGGCGGTGATCGCGGGGACGCCGGAGACGGTCGCCTCGGCGGGCAGCTGGGCCTGCGCGACGGTGTCGTTCACCGCGGCGACGAGCTGCTCGGTCCCGGCCTGGTCGAGTCCCTCACGGGGGCGGACCAGGATTGCCAGGGACCGGTCGTCGGGGACGACGTAGCGCCACTGCGGCCGCGGCTCACCGCCCGATCCCATGATCGAGTGGTCGATGAAGCGCTGGTTGCGCAGGGTGGGCAGCCCGACGGGCAGGCCCTGCACGATCAGCGGACCGTAGCGGGCGTCGAAGGCGGCGACGGCCGCGTTCCCGGCGGCGACCGGGTCCTCGCCGCGCTGCTCGGCGGTGATCGCCGCGGCGCGCTGCAGGCCGTCGCGGCGGCCGGTGAGCTCGGCGAGCAGCTTCTGCGACTGCGACGCCAGCTGGTTCAGCGTCGTCGCCGGGCCGTAGACCGACGCGACGTCGGGCAGCTGGGACAGCTGTCCCTCGACCCCGAGGACCCGGGGCAGCACGTCCCGTTCGAGCAGGCCGGGGGCCTGCGGGGCGCGCAGCAGCACGACGATCGGGTCACCGCCGAAGGACCGGGCGAGCTCGGTGTAGCGCTGCACCGACGGGTCCGACGACGGCAGGAACGACTCGACGCCGGTCTCGACCTTCACCCGGGACACGCCCGCCACGGTCAGCGCCACCAGGGCGAGGACCATGATCAGACCCAGCGCGGAACGCCTCGAAGGGCGCAGCGCCGCGAGTGCGGCCCTACGCCCTTCGAGGGTCGTGCGGGACGGGCGGGTCATCCGCCGAGCCCCAGGAGTCCACCGCCGGACGGTTCCGGCGCCGGCGCGTCGCCGCGGGCGGCGTCGCCCTCGGGCTGCGGCCCGACGGTCGGGGCCGGTCCGGGGGGCGGCGAGTCGTTCGCCGGTCCTGGGTCGGCCACCTGCGGCGGGGGCGCGTCGTCCTCCGGGCTGTTCTGGGTGCCCGGCCGCGGGTACGGGTTGTTGTCGTCCAGCGGCGGGATCTCGTTCAGCGGGACGGGGTTCCCCGCGAACGACTGCGCGTGGAAGACCAGCATCACGCGCAGGAGCGTGCCGTTGGCGTCGCCGCGCGACACCGTCTCACCGAAGTTGGTGAAGAACTGGTAGATGTCGCCGCCGTAGGGCTTGAGGTACTCCAGCATCGGGTTGAGCTGGAGCAGGGCGCGGTCGGCCTCGGGCAGCAGGGCGCGCAGGTCGTCGGAGAACTGCGGGACCTTGTCCAGGGTGACCGGGGCCTTGCCCAGGGTCGCGTCGAGCGAGGGCAGCAGCCCCCGCAGGTCGCGGGTGGTGGCCGGGAGCTCGTTGAGCGCGGCGTTGAGCGCGGGCGCCGCCCGGTCCAGGTTCGCCGCGACCGGGCCGAGCCCGCCGGCGAGCCGGGACAGGTCGTCGCTGGCGTCGTCGGCCGCCTTCAGGGTCGGCGGCAGCTCCCGGATGGTGTTCTCCAGGTCGGTGCGGCTGTTCGCGGTGACCTCGGTGACCAGGTTGGCGTCGGTCACCAGGTCGGCGATGCGGCCGCGCTGGATATCCAGCGCGGCGAGCACCGCGGCGGTGTTCTGCGAGAGCTGCTCCAGGTCCTTCGACTGCGCGGCCAGCGCGTCGAGGGCGGTGCCGCCCTCGCGGCCCAGCCGGCCGAGGCCGGCCAGGGCACCGTCGACGCCGGCCTGGGAGTCCTTCGTGGCCGCACCCAGCGACTGCAGGGTGGAGGCCAGCGCGACGCGGCGGTCCTCGGGCAGGGTCCGGATCAGGTCGTCGAGCAGCACCGCCGACTGGACGGCGCCGTCCGGGAGCCGGCTGCCGTCGGGCAGCTCGGCTCCGCGGCCGTCGACGAGGGACACGTAGGTCTCCTCGACCAGGGTCTTCGAGTTGATCCGGCCGGTGACGCCCTCGTGCAGCGGGATGGCGTCGGCGTCGGTCATGTTGACGAGCACGTCGGCGCGCCCGTCCGGGGTCGCCTCGATGGTCAGGACCTTGCCGACCTTCACCCCGTTGAGGGTGACGTCGGACTGCGGGACCAGGTTGTTGACCTTGTCGACGTGGAACGCGGTCGTGTACTGCTTCTGGGTGTATCCGGGCACGTAGCCGCCGACCGAGGTCCAGAAGAACAGGAACACGAACGCCGACGCCGCGGTGAAGGCGAGCAGGATCGTCGTCCTGATCGCGGGGAGCGCGGAGTGGGGGATCTTCATCCGGGGGTCACCTCCTTACCGGGGCGTCTGGGTGAGCTCGTCGGCGCCGGGCGCCGGGATGGTGGTCGGGCCGAACTGGAGCAGACCGCGCAGGATGCCGCCGTTGGCGTCGCGCAGGCTGGTGACCGACGACGTCTGGTAGACGAAGGCGTTCAGGTCCGGCAGGTACTGCTGGAGACCCGCGGTGACCGGGTCGAGCCGGCCGGAGATCTCCTTCAGCGCGGGCAGCGTCCCGTTCAGGTCGTTCACGAACGGGCGCAGGTCCGCTGCGACCGGCTTCAGCTTCTGCGCGACCGGGCGGGCCTTGTCGACGGTGGTGTCGAGCGTGTCGACGGTGTCGGTCAGCCGGTCCAGGGCGTCCGGCAGCTGCTCCGAGGCGGCCCGGACGTTGTCCAGGGTCGGGTCGAGCTGGTCGGACAGCTGCTGGACGTTGCCGGTGGCCGCACCCAGGTTGTCGACGACGCCGGGCAGCTGGTTCAGCGAGTCGCGCAGGGCCTGGCTCTGCGCGGACACCGTCTTCAGCGTGGTCGACAGCGAGTTCGCCAGGGTGGTGAGGCGCTTCTCGTCGCCGCCGACGGCGGTGGACAGCCGGCCGATCGAGGTGACCAGGCGGGCGAGGTTGTCGCGCCGCCGGTCGAGCTGGTCGACGACCGGCTTGAGCCGGTCGACCACCTCGGTGGTGGCGCGCACGCCCTGCGGGAGGTCCTGCGGCGCCGTCGCCAGCGCGACGTCCGAGGCCTCCAGCAGCGACTGCACCGCGGCCAGCGCGTTCTGGTCCAGGTGGGCCAGTGCCGCGTCGATCTGCACCGGCGGCTTGGCGTTGGCGACGGGCAGCACGCCGTAGTCGTCGAGGACCGTGCCGGCCGGGGTGCCGGGGTCCATCTCGATGTACATCTCGTTGAGCGGGCTCTTCGGCCGCAGGACCACGGTGGCGTTGTCGTAGACGGGGCCGTCGTAGTCGTTGCGGTCGATCGCCAGCAGCACCCGGGCGGTGCCCTCCGGCGTCAGCTCGGAGGAGCGGATGTCGCCGACCGGGACGCCGGACATCCGGACCTCCTGGCCGCGGCCCGGGGCGAGCGCCGGGGTCTCGGAGAAGGTCGCGTAGACCATCTTCTCGTTCGCCCACGGAGCGACGAACCGCTGCTGGGACAGGATGTAGCCCCCGCAGACGAGCCCGAGCACCATCACCACGCCGAGGGCGATGACGTTGCGGCCCAGCCCCGGCTCGTTCCGGACGCGGTCCAGACCGGACCGCACCCGGGCGCCGAGGCCCCGCGGGGTCTCCGGTGCAGGTGTGGGAGTTGCCGTCATCATCGACCACCCGTCCCGTGGAAGATCTGCTGGAACATGTTCTCCAGGCTCACCGAGCCCAGGCCGGGCACGGTGCCGAGCCCGGGACCGGGGTGGAAGGACACCGCGTGCCCGTTGGGGTCGACGTAGGCGCCGGTCTTGTTCAGGTTCGAGAACATGTGGCCGACCTCGTCCTTGAGCGGGACACCGCGGCTGTCGACCGCGGAGAAGGGGCCCTCCCCGACGAACGGGGTGTTCAGCGAGTCCAGGACCGGACCGTTGAGTCGCTCCAGCGGAGCGGGCAGGTCGTCGAGGACCCGCGTGGCGCCCTCGCTGGCCGGGATCAGGCCCTCGACCAGCGGCCGGGTGTCGACCAGCGCGGCGCGCAGGTCGGACACCAGCGGGCGGGCGTCGGCGAGCACGGGCTCGGCGCGGCCCAGGAACGCGTCGAGCTCCTGGACGGTCGGCCGGGCCGGGCCCGCGGTGTCGCGCAGCTTGTCCAGCGACACGTTCAGCCGCTTCAGGCCGGCGTCGGTGGTGTCGAGGACGCCGGGCAGCCGGTTGATCGCGTCCGCGACCGGACCGGAGGTCTCGGCCATGACCTGGGTGGTGTCCTGCAGGTTCGCGACGATGCCGTCCAGCTGGCCGGGCTCGCGGTTGAGCGTGCCGGTGGTCCGCTGCAGGCCCCGCACGACGTCGGTCAGGTCCTTCTCCGGCTGGGTGCCGCGCAGGGACTCGATGACCCCGGCGCCCGGCCCGAGGGTCCCCGGCGCCGCGGCGAGGAGCTCGTGCAGCGCCTCGTTGCCGCCGGCGTTGCCGAGGGTCTCGTCGAACTGGGTGACCGCGACCTTCGCGCCCTCCAGGGCGTCGGGCTGCAGCCGCTCGGCGACGTCGTCGACCTCGGTGGGCAGCCGGGTGCGGTCCACCGGGATCTGCTGGGTCCACTCCGCGGTGCGGTCACCGCCGGGGACGATGTCGATGTAGAACAGGCCGGACAGCAGGGTCGTGGGCCGCAGGCGTGCCGACGGCTGGTCGCCGACGGTGTCCACGACCTCCGGGTCGACCACGACGGTCACGATCGCGCCGCCGTCGGGGGCCGGGTCGACCGAGCTGACGACACCGGAGTCGACACCGGCGACCTTCGCCTTCGACGCGTCCTCGAACAGGAACTGGTTCGCGGCGAAGTGGATGGTGCGGGTCTGCGACCCGGTCAGCTTCATCAGCAGCGTCGTGACCTGCGGCTTGAACAGCCCGAGGACCAGCGACAGCAGCATCAGGCCGATGACGGCGAGCGCGGCCACCCACAGCGGGAGGCGGCGCCGCAGCCGCGGCGTGGCGGTGGTGCCCTGTGCGGGGGCGCTCATCAGTTACCTCCGAGAAGGCCGCCGCCGGCGGCGCTGTCGCCCTGGCCGGGCTGCTCCTGGGGCGTCCGGTTGGACGGGCCCGGGGCGGGCAGCAGGCCGAGCGAGGCGTCGTTCGGTGCCTGGCCGGGGGCCGGGTAGGGGTCGCCCGCCCGCGTCGGGTCGGGCAGACCCGCCGCACCGGCGAAGGACTCCGGCCGGACCATCAGCGTGAACCGCAGGTGGTGTCCGGCGGCGTCACCGTCGGACAGCGCGAAGCTGGCGTGGGTGAACCACTGCGCGATCTCCGGCGAGTAGGGCGCCAGCACCTGCAGCGGGGTGTTCGCGAAGCCGACTCCCTGGGTCACCTTCGGCGCCACGGGGCGGGCGTCGGCGACGGCGGGGGTCAGCGAGCCGAGCGCGGGCTCGGCCGAGTCGGAGACGCCGGGCAGCTTGTCCAGCGGCTGCGGGGCCTCGACCAGCACGCCCCGCAGGTCCGGGGTGGCGTCGCCGAGCGAGCGGGCACCGGTCTGCAGCTGCGTCATCGCCGAGTTCGTCGACGCGAGCGGCTGCTGCAGGTCCTCCAGGGCCGTGCGGGCTGCCGGCAGCGCCTCGGGGGCGATGTCGAGGGTGTCGCCCAGCGCCGTGCCCTTGTCCGCATTGATCGCCGCGAACGTGGTGTCGAGCCGGCCGACCAGCGAGGAGATCTCCTGCTCGCGGCCCTGGAAGCGGGACGACAGGCTCTCCAGGGACTGGAGCATGCCGGTCAGGTCGCGGCCGCCGTCGACCGACAGCGACCGGGCGGTCGTGCCGAGCGAGGGCAGGATCTGCGGACCGGCCTTCGCCACGTCCGCCAGGTCCTGGCCGTGTCCGGCGGCGCCGTTGCCGAGCTGCTGGAGCGCGCCGCGGGTGGCGTCCTGGGTGGCCGGGTCGAAGACCTCGGCCAGGTCCAGCAGCTGCACCGCGCCGCGGGAACGCTGGACCGGCAGGACGTCGTCCTCGCCGAGGACGCCCGCCTGCTCGTGCCCGATGTCGAGGTCCAGGTACTGCTGGCCGAGACCGGACCGGCCGGTCACCGCGGCCGAGCCGTCCTTGAAGACCTCGGTCGCGGCGTCGTCGAGCTGCATCCGGACCTGCGGGACGCCGTCGGCGATCGTGATGTCGTCGACGCGTCCGACGCGGACCTGGCCGACCCGGACGTCGTTGCCGACGGCGAGGTCACCGGTGTCCGACACGGCCGCGGTGCGGAACTCGTGCTGGGCGAAGGGCAACCCCTTCTGGGCGTTCAGCGCGACGTAGAGGAAGAACCCGGCCGCGACGAACATCAGCAGGCCGATCAGGCCGGACCGGAAGCGCGCGCCGCGCTTGGGCTTGGCACTCGCCATCACTGGCCTCCCAGCAGGGTTCCGAGCGCGCCCTGCTCCTGCTCGGGGCTGAGCCCGGTGGCGCTGCTCTCGGGGGTGGGCTGGCTCTGCAGCAGGGTGTTGGAGTCCTGACCCGGCTGGGCCGCGGTCCCCGGTCCCGGCTGGGACGGGGCGGGCTCGTTCACCTGCTGGTTCGGGGTGGCGTCCGGGGCGGGCGCGGGCGCGATGTCCGGCAGCCCGCCCGGCGCGAAGCCGGTGACCGGGTCGCCGTTGAGCACGTAGCTGGCCCGGAAGTAGTGGGACAGCCCGTCCTTCTCGTTGGTGGTCAGCGCCCAGTTCCGGATGAAGCCGAGGACGTTGCCGAGGTTGCCGTTGAGGTCGCGCACGATCGGCTCGGCGCCGGTGACGGTGCGCTGCAGGTCCGGGCCCGCGGCCCGGAGCTCCGCGGCGACCGGCTGCGCCTGGTCGAGCAGCTCGCTCGCCCGGTCCAGGACCGGGTCGGCCGAGGCCAGCGCCGGGTCCGCCGAGTCGGCGAAGCGCTGCAGCTCGCGACTGATGTCCACCAGGTTGTCGGTGGTCGGCCGCAGGTTGCCCAGGGTGACCGCGGTGGACTGCGCCGTGCCGGCGAGCTCGCCGAGGGTGGCGCGGGCCGCGGCCAGGGTGCTGGGGAGCTCCTGCAGGGTGCCGCGCAGCTGCGCGTCGCGGGCGGAGGTGGTGTCGAGCAGCGACGTGGTCGAGGCGACCAGGCCGTCGAGCCGTCTGCCCTGGTCGACGGCGAGTGCGCCGGTGACCGGCTCGACCTGGTCGATGACCCGGCCGAGCAGCTCGTTCTGGTCGGACAGGACACCGACGAGCTGGTTGGTGTCCTTCATGGCCGGGGCGAGCGCGGCGAGGGTCTTCTGGATGTTCTCACCGTTGTTCTGCGTGCCCTGGCCGAGCGTGGTGACCAGCGCGGCCAACGCGCCGGCCGTCGGGTCGTCGAGGGTGTCGAGGATGTTCTGCAGGTCGGCCTCCTGGCCGGTCCGCTCGACACCGATCGGCGTGTTCATCGGCAGCTCGGGCGAGCCCGGGGTGCCGGTGTTCAGGTTGAGGAAGCGCTCACCGAGCAGCGAGACCGGGGCGACGGTCACCTTCGCGTCGGAGTGGATCGGCAGGGCACGCGCGTCGACGCGGAGCGGGACCTCGGCGACCTTGCGCTGCGGGTCGAACTGCAGCTGGCCCACCTCGCCGACCGTGACACCGTTGATCTTGACCTGCTGGCCGGCGAGGATCGGGCTGACGTCGGTGAACTCCGCGATCACGATCCGGCCGGACTCGGCGTTCGAGATGCCGGCCGCGGCGCCGGTGCCCGCGAGGAGCGCGACGAGGCCGACGGCGAGGATCCGCCAGCGGGAGAAGCCCAGGGTCGAGCTCATCGCGGACCCTCCCCGCTGGCGTCACCGAGCTGCGGCAGGAGCGGCGCGCCCGGGTTCTGCTCGCCGTTGCCGGAGGTCTCGTCGGCCGAGCCGGGGGCCGGGTTCGGGTTGGGGACGATCCCCGGCGGCGTGACGCCCGGCGGGTAGATGACCGGCGTGGCGGGGCCGGCCTGCGCGAAGATCCGCATGTAACGGCCGTTCGAGTCGAAGTTCTGGGCGGCGGAGCCCCACGTGGAGAGGAACCCGACGACCTCGGGGGTGTAGGGGCGCAGCGCCTCGAGCACCGGCGCGTAGCCGCCCGCGGTCTCGGCGAGGCCCGGCAGCGCGCGGTTCGAGGAGTCGAGCAGGCCGGGGGTGCGGTCGAGCAGCGCCGACGCCGCCTCGAGGGTGGGCTTGAGGTCGGCGACCAGCGGCCGCAGGTCCTGCAGCAGCGGGGCGAGCTGCGCGGACACGCCGGGCAGCTTCTCCGTCGCCGGGCGCAGGTCCTCCAGCAGCGGCAGTGCCTCGTCGGTGACGCCGGGGACCTTGTTCAGCGTGCCCTGCGCGGTGCGCAACGTCGGGGGCAGCTTGGCCAGCGCGGCGCGCAGCTGCTCGCGCTGGGCGGCCGTCGCGCGGGCGCTGGTGCCCAGCTCGTCGACGACGGCGCCGAGGTCCTGCTGGCGCCGGGCCAGGGTGTCGACGGTGCCGTTCAGGTCCGTGACCAGCTTGGAGATCGCGGGACCGTCGGTGCCGATGCCGCGCAGCACGTTGCCGACCGCGGCGAGCGCGGGTCCGGCGGTGTTCACGGTGGCGTTGAGGTCCTGCTCGTGCCCGGTGACGGTGTTCTGCAGGGTCCCGACCAGGCCGGTCAGGCGCGCCCGGGTGGGCTCGTCGAGGGCGGCGAGCACGTCGGCGACCTCGGTCGGCTTCGGGAAGTCGCCCTGCACCATGCCGCCGCTGGGGATCTCGGCGTAGTCCTTGGGACCGTCCTGCACGAACAGCAGGCGCTCACCGACGACGGCCTTCCACTGGACGTGGACGAACGCGCCGGCGTGCAGCGGGGCGAGGCCGTCGTCGACGGTGAACTCGACGACCGCGTGGCCCTCCTCGGGCCGGACGGAGGAGATCTCCCCGGCCTGGAAGCCGTCGATGTAGATCGGCGCACCGGGGATGAGGTTCGGGTTGCCTGCCGGCAGGACGGCGCTGACCGTGTAGGGCTGCGTGCCGCCGACGGCGACGAACACACCCCCCACCACGAGCAGCGCCACCATCCCGGCGGCGAGCTTGCCCAGGAGTCCGCTCATCTCAGTCCATCCCGAGGGGTCCGGCGGACTGCCCCGCGAGGAACTGCTTGACGAACGGGTCCTGGTGCTCGAACGCCTCGTGCGCCGGTCCGTAGTGGACGACCTCGCCCTTCCAGATCAGTCCGACGTAGTCGCTGACCTTGCGGGCGGTCTTGATGTCGTGCGTGACCAGCAGGTACGTCCCACCGTGCTGGTTGTGGACGTCCATGATGATGTCGCAGAGCAGCGAGGTACGGACCGGGTCGAGACCGGAGTCCGGCTCGTCGAACAGCACGATGTCGGGGTTCATCACCAGCGCGCGGGCGAAGCCGGCGCGCTTCTTCATGCCACCGGACACCTCGTTCGGCGCCTTGTGCGCCGCCTTGGCCAGACCGACCTCGTCGAGCGCGGTCATGACCGTCTTCTCGACCTCCTTCTCCGACATCCGCGTGTGCTTGCGGAGCGGGAAGGCGACGTTGTCGTAGAGGTTCATCGAGCCGAACAGCGCACCGTCCTGCCAGCAGACCCCGAACCGGGTCCGCATGTCGTAGCGCTCGTTCTCGCTCATCGACCAGATGTCGACCCCGCCCACGTAGACCGCGCCGCGGTCCGGGGCGAGCAGGCCGACCAGGTGCTTGATCAGCACCGACTTGCCGGTACCGGACGGGCCGAGCACGGTGGTGATGGCGTCGTGCTGGAAGTTGAAGTTGATGTTCTTGAGGATCTGGGTGCTGCCGAACGACTTGGCGAGCCCCTCGACCTGCAGGATCGGGTCGGTCCCGTAGCGGAACTCCCGGGTCTCGGTCGACCAGCCGGGGCCACGGGTGGCCGTGGCCTGGGTCCCCCCGTCGTGGACGGGTGGAATCTGCTGGGTGGGGTACTCGGAGCCCGATGGCGTGTACCGCGGCTGGTTCGGCGAGGTCACTGATCCTCCTGGACGACCTGGCGCGTGCCGGCGCGGGGGAGCCGGCACGCGGATCACGTGCTGCGGGAGCGGTCCCCGGAGGCTTCCGGGGACCGTGGACGCGGCGTCCGCGTCCTGCGGTGGTGCGGGGAACGAGCACTGCGATCCGGGGAGCGGGCGCGGTGCGATGGACCGGGCGGCGGGGAGCGACGTCCGGGTCCGTGGCCGGCTGGGGAGGGCCGGGCCGTGACGGGGGTCTTCGTCGGGGGCGGGGATGTCGTCGGGGTGCGGGACTCCGGGGCCCGGCCGCAGGGGATGTGGCGGCGCGGGCCCCGGAGGGACTCAGTTGGCGATCGGGGAGTTCGTGTCGAGCCCCCAGAAGGCCAGGGTGCCGATCGCGCCGATCGCGGAGATCAGTACCAGGTTGATGATCATCGACTTGGCCGTGGCGCGGCCCACGCCGACCGGGCCACCGGTGGCGTTGTAGCCGTAGTAGAGGCCCACACCGACGATGACGATGGACTCGACCATGACCTTGGTAAGGGCGGCGATCATGTCGTAGGGGCTCTGGTAGAGCCAGAACAGGTACAGGAACCCGCCGGGTGAGACGCCGCCCAGGTTCACCACCGTGACCAGGTACATGGCCAGGTAGAGGATGGCCAGACCGACGAAGTACATGAACGGCACGGCGATCACGGTGGCCGCGATCCGGGTCCCGACCAGGAAGGACTTGGACTTGATGCCCATGACCTCCATGGCGTCGATCTCGTCGGAGATCCGCATGGAACCGATCTCGGCGACGTAGCCGCAGCCGACCTTGGCCGCGAGGATCCAGCCCCACATGTACGGCGACAGCTCGCGCAGTCCGCAGTAGGCGTCGAACACCGCGGAGTACAGCGGGGCGCCGATCTGCTTGAGCGTGTAGCTGGCCTCCAGGCCGCACTGCCCGCCCATGATGAACATCATGAACCAGATGATCAGCGCGGAGCTGAAGATCAGGATGCCCGCCTGGCGGAACACCTCGGGCACGTAGCGGCGGAACATGTCCGGGAAGTCCCGGACGACGTCGGCGGTGAACCGGCCGATGTCACCGGCCTCGTTCAGGCCGGTCTTCAGCTTTCCCGTGATGGAGGAGAAGCTGACGTCCACGCCCTGCTTCTCAGGTGCCCGGAGCTCGGGCTCCTCGGGTCCGCGGCCGGAGCCACGCTCGTCGAGCTGTGTCATGTCCCCTCCTCCCTACTTGTAGACGCTCATCTGCGGGTTCAGGCCGAGCATGGTCAGCGTGAACACGAAGTTGATGACCCAGACGCCGGCGAACGAGATGACGACCGCCTGGTTGACCGCCTTGCCCACGCCGATCGGTCCGCCCTTGGCGTTGAGACCGATGTAGCAGCAGACGACACCGATGATCAGGCCGTAGAGGGCGCACTTCGCGACGCTGCCCCAGAGGTCGACCGTGTTGAGCAGGTCGAACAGGGAGCCGTAGTAGCCGGCGTAGCTCGCGTCGAAGATCGGGCCGGCCGCGACGTAGCCGCTGACCAGGCCGACGACCAGCGCCAGGATGTCCAGGACGGCGGTCATGATCGTGCAGGCCAGCACCCGCGGCAGCACCAGCGTCCTGATCGGGTCGACGCCGAGGACCTCCATGGCGTCGATCTCGTCGCGGATACGGCGTGCGCCGAGGTCGGCGGTGATGGCCGTACCGACGACACCCGCGACGACCATCCCGTTGATGAACGGGGCGAACTCGCGGACGGACGCGAACTCGAAGAACGCGCCGAGCCGGTACGGGATGCCGAAGGTGTAGAAGATCGCCCCACCGGTCAGGCCGGGGGCACCGAACCCGAACCCGAACGCCGCGAGGGACATCGGGAGCCAGGTGAGCTTGAGGATGTCGAAGCACTGGTCTCGGGTGTCGGCCCAGAAACCGACGGGCTTGCGGACGGCAAGGACGAACACCTTGACCATCAGCTGCCACATCTCGCCGGCCATCACGAACGGGTCGGCGACCTTCCTGAGCACACCCGACCCGCCGGAACCCGCCGTCCTGCGCGGTACCTCGACGGTCTCGTCGGGCGTCTGGGTGAGGGTCCCAGGCGTGGTCATAACTCTCCTTCGAGTGCGGGCCGGAATCAGTCCGGGTCCACCGATCGGAAGTGTCGCTCCGCAGGAGAGGGGGTCACACCTCCCGTGGGGGGCGGATCACCCTCCCCCTGGGGGGGTATCGGTGGTAATGGCGACCGGCTCTGCGGTGTGCTCCGTACGGAGTGCCCTGCGCTGGGTCCGACGCTGGATCAGCAGCACCGCACCGAGGACGAGCGCGGCCGACAGGGCTCCCGCCCCGAGGCCGCCGAGCAGTGCTCCGGCCACCGGGTGGACGCCGGTCAGCAGCGGAAGCGCGACGGCGCCGGCCACCACCAGGACGGTGGCGGTCAGCGCGTCGCGGACCGGCCAGGTCGGCGCACGCCAGACCCGGACCAGCCCGATCAGCCCGGTCACCCCCGCGGTCAGCAGGGAACAGCCGAGCAGGTGCACGACCACGGGGTCGCGGAGTACCGGGGAGGTACCCCCCACGGGGGTGGGAACGAGGGCCTCGGGCGGGCCGAGGCGGTCGAGGGCACGGACGAGCCGGTCCTCTGTCGGCGCGGGACCGGCAGTGCGTGCCACCTCGCTCCAGACGTGCGAGCGCAGGTCCTGGCGGGCGGTGAACGACAGGTGCCGGGCGGCGACGTCGAGCCGGTGCAGGTACGCCCGCAGGGGGGTGGGCAGCGCGCCCCGCGACACCCGGGCGCCGGCGGTCACCGGTACCCGGCCCGACCGGCGGCGCCCCGCCCGGATCGGTCGTGCTCGGCACGCAGCCAGTGCGAGACGGCCTCGGCCCGGTTGGCCGCGCCGAGCTTGCGCAGGATGTGCTTGACGTGCGACTTCACCGTGCCCTCGGAGATCACCAGGCGGCCGGCGATGCGGGCGTTGGTGTCGCCGGTGGCCATCAGCCGCAGGACCTCGACCTCGCGGCGGGTGAGCGACGGGTCGACCGGTGCGGAGCGCAGGAAGCCGTCGACGACGCTGCGCTGCGGGCCGGTGTGCGTGACCGGGGCGCCCTCGGTGACGCGGCCGTTCTCGCCGTGGCCCCACCAGCCGTCGCCGAGGCCGCCCTCGCGGGCGTCGGTGACGCGGCGGGCGAGCCGGTCGACGTCGGCCCGGATCTGGTCCATCTCGTCGAGGACCATCGTGCGGGACAGGGCCTGGCCGAGCCCCTGGGCGTAGAGGGTGAGCAGCTGGCGGTCGAGCGGGTCGACGTTGCGCTGCTGGTAGTAGCAGTCGGCGTGCACGAACCCGGCGACGACGCCGTGCACCACGATCGGTGCGGCGCAGTAGCTGCGCGACATCGAGGCGTCGGCGATCGGCCGGTTGACCCCGGGGCGTTCCTGCACCTCGTCGACCAGCAGTGAGGTGCGCCGGCGGACCATCTCGGACTCGACGATCCGGCCGTCGAGGGTCTGCGGGTGGGTGCGGCCCATCACGAGGATCTCCTCGGCCCAGGCCGGGTCGCGCTCGACGTGCACGCGCTCGGGGATCCAGAGGGATTCCGCCACACGCGAGACGATCGAGCGGTCGAACCCGAGGCCGCAGGCGGTCGAGGCGGCGGTGTCGAGCAGGGCGGTGCTGGTGCGGGCCTCGCCGAGCTGCGCGAGTGCGGCCCGGACGCGCTGCAGGGCGCGGTCCTGGTGGGCGAGCTCGTCGAGCAGGAGCTGCTCGTCGAGCTCCTTGACCTCGCCGAGCATGCTCACCAGCTCCGGCGACGGTGCCGTGCCGGAGCCGAGCGAGGACATGGCCTCGGCCCACACCGACCGCAGCACCGCGCGGGCCGACCCGAGGTCGACGACGTGCTCGGGGTGCGGGAGGCGGCTGTCGTCGAGGAGGCGACGGGCCGCCAGCAGGAGGTCCACCACGCACGACGACTGGGCCCTCGGCATCCGGCGTCCCTGTCCGGGCCATCGGTCGCCGGAGTCACAGCGGCGCATGTAGGCCACGCGGCTCGTGCTCTCGCCCATACCGTTCCTCCTCGTCGAGGTGGCATCCACCGGACGTCGCCGTCGGGTGCGTTGCTCACCCGTGCAACGAGACGGCAACGGCCTGGATGCGACCGTCCACACCCGCAACCCGACACAACTTCCGGTCACGCATGACGGTTTTAGGATGCGACGCGGGTCACGTGTCTGGCAAATCCACGCGGCCGGCGCCACCCGAACACGCTGGTGATGCCCCTCTCGGCCGCATCATCCGGTCACGGCGGGTGGAGAAACCGAACGCTCGGACTGTTTCTCGGAGCGACGGTCGCCACGCCGGTCGTACACAGCAGGTCCACCCGGTCGAGGTAGGCGAGGCGGGGGCGCACCCGGGCCGTCCCCGTCCTGCCGCAGCACCGGGGAGCCCGGGGGTGCGACCCGTCCGTGCTGGAATGGCGGGGTGAGCACCGGCCGGACCTACGCGGGCGCGTCCGCGTCGGACCGCGCCGAGGACCGTCGCCGCCGGCTGCTCGACGCGGGGCTGGAGGTGCTGGGGACCGACGGCTACCGGGCGGCCACCGTGCGCCGGATCTGCCGTGAGGCACGCGTCGCCGACCGGTACTTCTACGAGTGCTTCGAGGGCACCGAGGCACTGCTGCTCGCCGTCTACACCGAGTGCACCGCCCGCCTCCGCGACGCGGTGCCCCCCGCACTGGCCGCGGCGCCCGGCACCGACCCGCTCACGCTGGCCCGGGCCGGCCTCGACGCGTTCCTGCGCGTGGTGGAGGACGACCCGCGGCTCGCCCGGGTGGTCTGGTTCGAGGTGCTCGGCGTGAGCCCCGAGGTCGAGCAGACCTCGCTGGAGACCATGTCCGGCTTCGGGCGGCTGCTGCTGGCGCTCACCGCGGACCACGCCGACCCCTCCCCCGCCGACACCACCGCCACCCGTCTGCGCGCCGACGCCGTCATCGGCGGGATCAGCCACGTCGTCATGACCTGGACGGTGAGCGGGTTCGACCCGCCCCGGGACCGGGTCACGGACGCGCTCGCCCTCTTCCTCGTGGGCGGCACCGGCCTGGGATGACGCCGGTCACCCCGCTATGTGGAATCACGCGTCATCAGATTAGGGTCGCCCACCACACCCCGCTCGTGAGGAGCCGACGATGAAGTCCTTCACCGGTCGTACCGCCGCGATCACCGGAGCCGGGTCCGGCATCGGGCGCGCGCTGGCCCTGCGCCTCGCGGGCGACGGCTGCCACCTCGCCCTGGCCGACCGGGACGCCGCGGGCCTCGCCGAGACCGCCGCGCTCGCCGGGCCGCAGGTGCGGGTCACCACCGCCGAGCTGGACGTCTCCGACGAGAAGGCCGTCTACGGCTGGGCCGACGCCGTGGTCGCCGACCACGGCGCCGTCCACATGATCGTCAACAACGCCGGCGTCGCGCTGTCGGGCACCACCGGGGCACTGTCCCTGGAGGACTACCGATGGATCATGGACATCAACTTCTGGGGCGTGGTCTACGGGACCAAGGCGTTCCTGCCGCACATGGAGACCGCGGGCACCGGCCACGTGGTCAACCTGTCGAGCATCTTCGGCGTCGCCGCGCAGCCCCTGATGAGCGGCTACAACGCGAGCAAGTACGCGGTCCGCGGGTTCACCGAGTCGCTGCGCCAGGACCTCGAGCTCACCGGGTCCCCGGTGTCCGCGACCTGCGTGCACCCCGGCGGGATCCGCACCAACATCGCGAAGGCCGCCCGGGTCGACGACAGCGTCGCCGCCGCCACCGGCCGCCCGGCCGCCGACGCCACCGCCGAGTTCGAGCGGATGCTCACCACGACCCCGGACCGGGCCGCGAAGACCATCCTGGACGGCGTGCAGCGCAACCAGCGCCGTGTCCTCATCGGACCGGACGCCTGGGCCATCGACTCGATGGTGCGGCTGCTGCCGACCACCTACCAGCGGATCGTCACCGGCGTCGTGCGCTCGCGGCGCGGAAAGGGCTGATCCGGGGCGGGGATCCTGGATAGGGTCGCGGGGCCGGGTGATCCCCGGCACACGACCCGAGGAGCCCACCCATGAGCCCCGAGCAGCCACCCGTCACCGCGTTCGGCCCGGACTTCCCCTTCCCCTACGACGACTGGCTGGCCCACCCGGCCGGACTCGGCCGGGTCCCACCGGACCGGCTGGGGACCGAGGTCGTGGTCGTCGGGGCCGGGATCGCCGGGCTCGTCGCCGCCTACGAGCTGATGCGCATCGGGCTGCGGCCGGTCGTGTACGAGTCCTCCCACCTGGGCGGACGGCTGCGCTCGCAGCCCTTCGAGGGTGCCGACGGGATCGTCGCCGAGCTGGGCGGGATGCGCTTCCCCCGCTCCTCGACGGCGTTCCACCACTACGTCGACCTGCTCGGGCTGCCCACCGCGCCGTTCCCGAACCCGCTGACGGAGGCGGCCGGCAGCACGGTGATCGACCTGCACGGGCGGACGTACTACGGCCGGACCCTGGCCGACCTGCCCCCGTTCTTCACCGAGGTCGCCGACGCCTGGGCGAGCGCGCTGGAGGAGGGCGCGGGCTTCACCGACCTGCAGCAGGCGATCCGCGAGCGCGACATCCCGCGCATCCGGGCGCTGTGGGCGGAGCTCGTCGAGGTCTGGGACGACCGCACCTTCTACGACTTCGTGTCCACCTCGAAGGCGTTCTCCGACCTGTCCTTCGCCCACCGCGAGGCGTTCGGGCAGGTCGGCTTCGGGACCGGCGGCTGGGACTCGGACTTCCCGAACTCGATGCTCGAGATCCTGCGGGTGGTGCTGACCGGCTGCGACGACGACCAGCTGCTCGTCGTCGGCGGGGTGGAGCAGGTGCCGCAGGGGTTGTGGACCCGCACCCCCGACGATCTGGTGCACTGGCCCGCCGGGACCAGCCTGTCGTCGCTGCACGGAGGCGGGACCCGCCCGGGCGTCGCGCGGCTGCACCGCCTCGACGCGGACACGATCCGTGTCACCGACGTCTACGGCGGCACCCGCGACGTGTCCGCGGTGCTCACCACCTGCCAGAGCTGGCTGCTGTCCACCCAGATCGACACCGACGAGTCGCTGTTCGGCCAGGAGGTGTGGATGGCCCTGGACCGCACCCGCTACATGCAGTCGACCAAGACGTTCGTGATGGTGGACCGGCCGTTCTGGCGCGACGTCGACCCGGCGACCGGGCGCGAGGTCATGTCCACGACGCTGACCGACCGGCTCACCCGCAGCACGTACCTGTTCGACAACGGGCCGGACCGGCCCGGGGTGATCTGCCTGTCGTACTCGTGGATGAGCGACTCGCTGAAGATGCTGCCGTACCCGGTCGAGAAGCGGGTCGAGCTGGCGCTGGGCGCGCTGCGCAAGATCTACCCGACCGTCGACGTCGGGGCGCACGTGATCGGCGACCCGATCACCGTGACCTGGGAGTCCGACCCGCACAGCCTCGGTGCGTTCAAGGGCGCCCTGCCCGGGCACTACCGCTACAACCGGCGGATGTACTGCCACTTCGTGCAGGACGACCTGCCCGCCGCCGAGCGCGGGATCTTCATGGCGGGCGACGACGTGTCGTGGACCCCGGCCTGGGCGGAGGGCGCGGTGCAGACCGCGCTGAACGCGGTCTGGGGGATCGTCGCGCACCTGGGCGGGTCCACCCCGCCGGACAACCCCGGTCCCGGGGACCGGTTCGCCGAGCTCGCGCCGCCCGCGCTGCCGGACTGATGCGCGTCGCGCTGCTGCAGACCGTCTCCCGGCCGCACGACGTGGCCGGGAACCTCGCCCGGCTCGCCGAGGCGTGCGCCGCCGCGGACGCGGACCTGCTCGTCACCCCGGAGATGTTCCTGACCGGCTACGACATCGGCGCCGATGCGGTGGCCGCGCTCGCCGAGCCGGCCGACGGGCCGTCGGCGGACGCCGTCACCGCGATCGCGAGGACGTCGGGCACGGCGGTGCTCTACGGCTACCCGGAGCGCCACGGCGGACGGGTCGCCAACGCCGTCACCCTGGTCGGGCCGGACGGGACCCGGCTCGCCGGGTACCGCAAGACGCACCTGTTCGGCGCGCTCGACCGGGCCTGCTTCACCGCCTCGGACACCCCGCCCGCCGTCGTGACCTGGAACGGGTGGGGCCTCGGCCTGCTGGTCTGCTACGACGTCGAGTTCCCCGAGACCGTCCGCGCGCTGGCGCTGGCCGGCGCCGACGCGGTGCTGGTCCCGACCGCGAACATGCTCCCCTACGACCACGTGCCCCGGGTGCTCGTCCCGGCCAGGGCGTGGGAGAACCAGGTGTACGTGGCCTACGCCAACTGGTGCGGCACCGAGGGGTCGCTGACCTACGGCGGGCTGTCCTGCGTCGCCGGGCCGGACGGCGCCGTGGTGCGGGCCGGCCGCGACCCGGAGCTGCTGGTGGCCGAGCTGGACCGGTCCGCGCTGGCGGTGTCACGGCGGGCGAACCCCTACCTGGCCGACCGCCGCCCCGACCTCTACGGCTGAGGGTCCGGCCGGGGGCCCGCCAGCAGGATCCACTCCAGGCACCCGCCGGGCCCGGGGGCGAGCACGTCGACCCGGTGGGCGTGCCCGCCCGCCACGTGCACGACCTCGTACGCGGCGAGATCCACCGACGGCCCGCCGGCCTCGACGCCCACCCGGGCCCGGCCGGCGAGGACGACGAGCAGCCGGTCGCACGGCGCGGCCGGGGCGTGCCACGCCCCGGCACCGGGGGTGAGCGCGAACCGTTCCAGGGCGAGGTCGCCGTAGCCGTCGTCGCGGCCGACGAGCAGCTGGCGCGACACCGGGGCCGGTTCCGGCGCCGGATGGTGCGCGGCTGCCGGCGTCGTGCCGATCGTCGCGGTCATGGCCTGCCTCCACTCATCTGAGCGGTCCCAACACCGTCGAGTACACGGCTGCGGGCACGGACGGTCAACATCACCGGCCGATGCGCGCGCTACGGTGCTCAGATGAGCGGTGACGACGATGCACCCGCCTGGGGCCCGGCCCGCCGGGTGCTCGCGGCCGAGGTGGCCGAGCAGGTGCTGCTGCACGGGCGGTCCCGGATCGCGGTCGGCACCGAACTGGGGCTCAGCCGGTTCCAGGTGGCCCGGCTGCTGGACGCGGCCCTCGAGCGGGGACTGGTCCGGGTCGACATCGACCCGGGCGCGGACGTCGACGCGCGGCGCTCGTCCGCCGTCCGCGCCGCCCACGGGCTGCGCCGCGCCCTGGTCGCCCGGGACGACGGCGGGGTGCCCGCGCTCGCCGCCGCGCTGCTCGCCGAGACCGTCGGCACCGGCGACGTCCTGGGCCTGGCCTGGTCCCGGACGGTCAACGACGTCGTCGGG